>URRZ01000001.1 GCA_900550385.1 uncultured Coriobacteriaceae bacterium
CGCGCCCTGGCGGGGGGGGGGCCCCGCCCCGTGCCCCCCCCCACCCGGGGGGCCCCCCCGCGGGCGGGGGGGGGGGGCGGGGGGGCGCCGGGGGCGGGCCCCACCGCCGACGCGCCCTGCGCGGCAGGCGGCGACGCTGCGGACGGGGCCGAAGGGCCCGAGGCCGAGGGCGAAGGCGCCGGATGCGCGCGGCGCTCCGACCGCTCGCTGTTGACCATGGAAGGCATCTGGGACTTCGCCATGACGGTGGACCTCGACGATGTGCGTGCGGTCATCGGGCGGCAGATCGCCTGCAACACGGCCATCGCGGAAGAAGGCCTGGCGGGGGACTGGGGCGCGAACATCGGCAGCGTGCTTCTGTCCGCGTTCGGCGACGACGTGAAGGTGCGCGCGTGCGCGCTGGCCGCAGCCGGGTCCGACGCGCGCATGAGCGGCTGCGAGCTGCCCGTGGTCATCAACTCGGGCAGCGGCAACCAGGGGCTGACAGCGTCGATGCCCGTCATCGCCTACGCGCGCGATCTGGGGTCGAGCGAGGAGCAGCTCTACCGCGCGCTGGTGCTTTCCAACCTTACCGCCATCCGCCAGAAGACGGGCATCGGCACGCTGTCGGCGTTCTGCGGCGCGGTGTGCGCCGGCGCGGCGGCGGCTGCGGGCATCGCGTACCTGAACGGCGGCGGCTACAAGGAGGCCGTGCACGCTGTGGTGAACGCGCTGTCCATCGTGTCGGGCATGGTGTGCGACGGCGCCAAGCCGTCCTGCGCGGCCAAGATCGCCATGTCGGTGAACGCGGGCATCTTGGGGTTCGAGATGTACCGCGCCGGCCAGCAGTTCCACGGCGGCGACGGCATCGTGAAGAAGGGCGTGGAGAACACCATCGACAGCGTCTGCCGCGTCGGCCGCGAGGGCATGCGCGCCACCAACGACGAGATCATCCGCATCATGCTGGAATAGGAACGAGGTGCATGATGGGGCGTGAAAAGGGGACAGTCACTTTTTCACGCCCGGCGGCCTCTAGCGGCGTGCGCGCTTCCTGCTGACCAGCAGGTAGATCGCCAGCCCGACAAGCGACATGGCGGCCATCGACGCGAACAGGTTGCCGTAGCCCAGAAGCGGCTGGACGCAGCCCATCGCCACCGGGCCGATGCCCACGCCGACGTCCATGAGCGCGTATGCCGTGGAGTTCGCGAAGCTCAGGCGGTCCAGGCTGGCCTGCTGGACGGCCATGGTCACGCCGCACGATTGGATGGTCCCCACGCCGAATCCCAGGAACATCGCGCCGCATAGCAGCATGGCGTCGTTGGAGGCGAACCCGATGAGCACGAAGGCGACCGCCGCCGAGACGAACGACGGGACCATCACGACATCGGGTCCCTTGCGGTCGAACAGCTTGCCGGTGAACAGGCGCGACACGAATGTGGCCAGCGCGTACGCCACGAAGAAGAAGTTCGCCGCCGTGGTGAGCCCCTCCTGCTGCGCGAAGGGCGACAGGTAGGTGAGCGTGGTGGAGTAGGCGAAGAACATCACGCCGATGACCAGCGAGATGGGCAGGGCGGACGGCTCGATGAACGCGCGCAGGCCGCGCGCGCCGGCGGCCTTGGGAGCTTGGACGCCCTTCGGGCGGAACCCCAGCAGCGCCACCATGTTGAGCGCGGCGGTGGAGAAGCACGCGATGAACACGGCCTGCATCCCCAGCGTGTGCGAGAGCGCCATGCCCACCAGCGGCCCGATCGCCGCCCCCAGCGTGGTGCTGAGCATGAAGTAGCCCACGCCCTCGCCCTTGCGCTCGTTGGGGACGATGGAGGTGACGATGGCGCTGACCGTGGACGACGACAGCCCGTAGAAGAACCCGTGGACGAACCGCAGCGCGATGAGCAGCGGCAACGCCATGGGGATGAAGTACAGCGCCGAGAGGACGAGCTCGGCGACGATGCCCGCCGCCAGCACGCGGCGCGGCCCGAACTTCGCCATGGCGATGCTGGAGGTGAAGCGCGAGAACAGCGCGCCCACGATGAACACGCTGGCAGCGAAGCCCGCCAGCGCGGCGCCCACCTTGTAGGTGGTCAGGGCGTAGTCGGTTATGACCACCATCAGCACGAAGTAGTTCACCAGGATGAAGAGGTTGATGATGGCGCCTAGGATGAAGTCGCGCGACCAGAGCTTTTCGGTGGACATAGCTGCTTCCCTCCTTGGATATCCGATGCGCCGCGGCATCGGGCGGAAGCGTCCGGCTGCGGCAGCCGGACGTCGATGATACTCTTTTTCGGGCGCGGCGGCGGGATTCTTCACAGGAAAGCAAACCGGGCTCGCGCGCCGGCGGCGGGGCGCGCAAGCCCGGCGGCGTTTGGGGCTGGCTGGGGGGATGCGGCGGGGTCGGGGGGCTGGCGATGCCGGCGGCGGCTGCGGTGGGGTTCGGCTGGAAGCCCGCTGGTACGCAGGATCCGGCCGGGCGATGCTGGCGGGCTTTGTCCTATACCCCGACCGCCAGGCACACGGCCAGCAGGATCGCCAGGAACCCGAGGTTCAGTGCGGTGAACAGCGCCAGGTAGCGCTTCGTGGACAACGCGGCGATACCGGGGCGCTTCATTCCCCGCTTGATGGCGCGGAAATGGTTGAAGGCGATGAGGCTGGCCAGCGACGCCACCAGCGTGCCGGCGCCGCCGATGTTCACGCCCACCAGCAGGGATCGGTATCCGTCGGCGAACGGCGCCAGCAGGATGGCCGCGGGGACGTTGCTGATCACCTGGCTAGCAAGAGCGCTGGTGACGAGTGTGCTCTGCGCGAGCAGCGATTGGAAGAAGCCCTGCACGGCGGGGATGCGCGCCATGTTGCCCGAGAACACGAAGAAGAACGCGAACGTGGCCAGAAGGCCCCAGTCCACATGCGCGAGCGCGCGGCGATCGGCCGCCAGCAGCGCGGCGAGCACCGCCGCCACGCCCGCCCACGATGGCACGATGCGGAAGACCATGCCCAAGGCGATGGCGAACAGCGCCAGGTAGAGGGCGGTCCTGCCCTTGGGAAGCGCCGCGGGGCGCGCCGGCTGGACGCTCTCGGCTTCGGCTGCCGCTGCGACGGAGCCGTCGGGGCCGGGGGATCCGCCGGAGGCCGCCGAGGGCTTCCCCGAGGCAGCGGCTTTTGGGACTTCCAAGGATGGGGACGGCAGGGGGGCGGGCTTGAACCCAACGAGGCAGCACAGCGCGATGAGGGCGACCGATACGGCGAACGGCAGTGCCATGGTGCCCAGGAAGTCGGGGAAGGGGATGCCGAAGCGCGAGTTCAGGAAGATGTTCTGTGGGTTGCCGAACGGCAGGATCATGCCGCCCAGGTTCGCGGCGATGGCCTGCATGGCGAACATGAAGGGGAGAGCGCGCTCGTTGCCGGTCGTCGCCAGCGCCACGGTGGACAGCGGCAGCAGCATGAGCAGCGCCATGTCGTTGGTGGCGAACATCGAGCACGCGAGGGTGAGCGCGATGAGCGCGCAACCGAGCCCGCGCAGCGTCTTGAAGCTGCGGATGGCGCGCTTCGCCACCGCGTCGAAGAACCCGATGTTGCGCAGCGCGCGCACGACCGCCAGCAGGCTGAACAGGCAGGCGAGGGTGTTCAGGTCGAAATAGCCCAGGTAAGCGGCGTCGGGCGGGACGAGCGCCATGGTGACCAGCGCCGCCAGCGCCGCGATGCAGGCGACGCCGTTGCGGCTGACGAAGATGCCGATGCGGCGCAGCACGCGCACCTCCTCGCGAGTTCGGTTCGGTTTCGATTCCGGCATCGGCGCGGAGGCGCCGAGCCGCATAACTATAGCGCATCGGAGGGCGGAATGCCGGCAAGCTGAGAGCAGCGGAGGGCTGCGGCGCGCGCCGGTCTGCGGGCGCCGGCGAGCTGTCGGGGTGCGGCGACCTGCGTGCCCCTGCCGTGCCGTCGGCCCGTTCTCCACCGGCTTCGCCCGCTGTCGTGCCGCCTTGCCACGGCAGGGCTCTTATGTGACAATGAGTCGCTGCGAGGGGCCCGTCCCCTTCGCGGCCGTCTTGCATCGGGCGATTGGCGCAGCGGGAGCGCAGGTCCCTTACAAGGACAAGGTCGGGGGTTCAAATCCCTCATCGCCCACCAGTGAAACCGCAGGCCATCGGGTTGTTTGCCCGGTGGCCTTTTCTTTTTCCCTGCATCCGGGGGAACCGGATCCCGCAAGCGCCCTGCTGATGGGGCGGCGCTATGCCCGGATCTCGTCTATGGGCGGATTGCGAGCGGGCAATCCACGTCGATTCCGCGTCGATCCCGCATCGCATTCGCGTGCGCTTCCCGTCGACGGCGTGTTCCCTTTGGCATGAAAAATGGAGGAAGCCCGTAATGCCGTGGCGAAAGGTCGCGGTGGCACACTGGCCCTGCAATCGGGATGGTCTTGCATGGGGCGGGATCGCGGGGGCGAGGGGGCGTGCATGAAGCGCGGGAAGCTGACATTGGCGGTGTCCGTGATCTGCGGCGCGCTTTGCGCGGCATGCGTCGCGCTGTACATGCAGGGCGTGCGCGGGGAAGCGGATGCGGCGCGGGCGGAGGCGCTCGAACGTTACGGCGGCGAGCAGCTTGAGGTGTGCGTGGCGAAGCACGACATAGCCGCCGGCCAGGCGGTCACCGATGCCGATGTGGAGATGAGGATGTGGGTTGCCGACCTGCTTCCCGACGAGGCTGCCCGCAGCGTCGAGGAGGTCGAGGGCCGTGTGCCCACCTCTCCCATCATGGAAGGCGAGGCGGTTGTGCTCAAAAGGTTCGAAGGGCATTCCGCATCCTTGGACGTCCCCGACGGGCTGGCGGCGCTCAGCGTGCCCGCCAAGGACGTCCAGACGGTGGGCGGGGCGCTTTCCGAGGGGGCGGTGGCGGACCTGTACGCGGTCGGCGGCACCTCCACCTCGCTCCTTGCCCGGGACGTTCTCATCCTCGCCACCAGCTCGTCGGGCTCCGAAGGGACGGACGCCGAGCTGTCGTGGGTGACCGTCGCGGTCGAGCCGGAATCGGTGCAGGAGGTCATCGATTCGGCGCAAAGATCCGAGCTGTATTTCGCCGTGTCCTCGGATTCCGCCGCTTCGGGAGGCTCGGATGCGGATGAGGCGGGAACGCGGGACGGCGCTGGGAAGGAGGGCGATGCGCGATGAGGCCTTTGGTGGCGCTTTGCGCTGACGAAACCAGTTTGAGGCATCCCGAGACGATGGGGCTCGACGGCGAATCCCTCGCCTTGCAAGGATGGCTGCGCCTGTTCTCGTCGGGCGAGGAGGCGCGGCGCTTCCTGAAGGAGGACCGCCAGGTTGACGAGGCGTGGGTGGTGTCATGCGACGACATCGAGCCCATCAACCTCGCTGCGACGCTGAAAGGCGACCGCCGGTCCCTGAAGGTGTGCCTGGTCTCCTTCCAGGGGACGGGATCGCTGTTCAGCAGGGCGACGGCGGCGGGCATCGACGCGACGCTCACGCGGCAGGCGTTCGCCATGCGCTACGCGGCGTTCAAGCGGGTTCGCTCCGAGCAGCCCCGCGCTGAAACCCCCTATGCCGAGGTGCCGTGCGATTCGGAGCACGCTGATGGGAAAGTCGGCGACAAGGCGGGCGGCGGCATCCGCGATCTGCCGGATCCCGCCCCCTTCCAACCGGAAGAGCCTGCCGTTCTGCAGGCGGCGTCGGGCGGATCCGCCGTGCAGGCGTCGCGAGAGGGCATCTTGCTCCCGATCGTCAGCGGCAGCGGCGGGGCGGGGAAGAGCGCCGTCGCGGCGCTTGCCGCGATCCTCTCGCAATGCCGGGGGAAGAAGACGCTGCTGCTCGATTTCGACCTCCAATTCGGCGATATGCGCGAGATGATGGGGATGCCGGACGCCCTCGGGATCGACGAGGCGCTGGAGAATCCCGGCCTTCTGGCGAAGTTGGAGCCTTCGGGATCCCTTCCCGCGCTATTGGGCGCGCCTCGGCATTTGGAGGAGGCGGAGTCCGTCGTCGCTCGAGCCCCTGCTTTCCTGGAGGCGCTTCGGTCCCGGTTCGACGTGATCGTCGCGAACACGGGGGCGGCGTGGGCGGAGCAGCACGCGCTGCTTCTGGAGAGGTGCACCAAGGCGCTGTTCCTCATCGACCAGCGCGCATCCTCGCTCAGGGGATGCCGCCACGCGCTCGACCTGTGCGCCCGATGCGGCATCGCCGCCAGCCCGTTCCTGTTCGCGGTGAACTTCTGCTCGAAGGGCGCCCCGCTCTCCTCCATCGACGTCTCGTGCGCCCTGCGCGGTGCGGAGGTGATCGAGCTCGCCGACGGCGGGATCGAGGTGGACGGCGCGCTCACCGAGGGAAGGCCGCTCGACCTCGTCGAAGGCCGCAACCCGCTCTGCCGCAGCATCGACGCGTTCCTCGAAGGGCTCATCCCCTCGACGGAGGGGGCGTTCGGCCATGTCGAAGGGTCGCTCGCGGCCCTAAGGGGGCTGTTCGGGCGCAAGCGGAGGAAGCGGGGTGCGGCATGACGTTGCAAGAGCGCGTGCGCCGTGCCGGAAACGCCGGCGTCGAAGAGGGGGCGCGCGGCTGCGCCGATCTGGACATGCTGCGCGAGCAGGTGCGTTCGATCGTGTCGGCGGACGAGGTGGCGGCGATTTTCGCGGCGAATCCCGAACGCGCTCGCAACGAGGTGCGCAGCGCGTGCCGCCAGGCCTTCGAATCGGGAGCCGCGGCGCTGATCGCGTCCCGCGAGCGCGAGGGCCTTATCGAGAGGCTGGTCGACGAGGTGTTCGGGTTCGGCCCGCTCGAGGGGATGATCCGGGACGAGACGATCACCGAGATCATGGTGAACGGTCCCCGCCGGATCTACTTCGAACGGGACGGGCACCTGTTCCGCAGCGCCCAGTCGTTTTCGGACGCATCCCAGCTGCGCGCCCTCATCGACAGGATCCTCGGCCCTTTGGGGAGGCGCATCGACGAGGCGTCGCCCATGGTCGATGCGCGGCTGCCCCAGGGGCATCGCGTCCACGCGGTCATCCCGCCCCTGTCGCTCGACGGCCCGCTGCTGACGATCCGGAAGTTCACCGAGCACGTGATCACGCTCGACGAGATGATGGATGCGGGGTCGCTTCCGCGATCGGTGCGGACGTTCTTCCGGTGGGCGGTGCGGGCGCGCAAGAGCATCGCGGTGTCGGGCGGGACGGGGAGCGGCAAGACGACGCTGCTGAACGCGCTGTCATGCGAGATCCCGAAAGACGAGCGGATCATCACGATAGAGGATTCGGCGGAGCTCCGCTTCCTGGAGCATCCCCACGTCGTGAGGTTGGAAGCGCGCCCCCGCAATGCCGAGGGGACCGGCGAGGTCACCATCAGGGACCTGGTCGCGAACGCCTTGAGGATGAGGCCCGACCGCATCGTGGTGGGCGAATGCCGGGGCGCCGAGGCGCTCGACATGCTCCAAGCCATGAACACGGGCCATGACGGCTCGCTCACCACGCTGCACGCCAACTCGCCGGAGGAGGCTGTCTCCCGCCTGGCGATGCTGGTGAGGTTCGGAGCCGATTTGCCGGTCGACGTGATCGAGGAGAACATCGCGCACGCCTTGGACTTGATCGTCCAAGTGGAGCGCTGCGCGGACGGATCGCGGCGCGTCGCCTCGGCGGCCGAGCTTTCGTTCGACAGGGATGCGCGCCGCTGCGAGGTCTCCATGCTGTTCGAGCGGGACGGCGCCGGGGGCGCGCTGCGTTGGCGGCGCGTTCCGGAATGGGTCGGGCGATGGGCCCGCGTTGCGGGCGCCGCCACGGAGAGGGAGGTGGGGGAATGGGCGGACTCCCTGCTGTCGGCATGATCGCCGCCGCATGCGCCTTCGCTTCGGGCGCTTGCGCCGTTCGCCTCGCCTTCGGTCGGCGTGCGCGACGCGTCCCCGATGCGCTGCTCGTCGCCGAGGGGGTGCGGACCGGGTGGCTGGCCTCGCGCCTGCGCCGAGGGGCCGGCGCATTCCTTCCCCCTGCCCGCCTCTTGCTGAAAAGCGCGAGGGCGGCGGAATGGGCGAAGGACGCCGTCTCCTTGTGCGAGGAGAAGGGGTATCGGACCGATCGGGAGGCGCTGATCTCGTTCGCGTGCGCATCGCTTTGCGCCGTCGCGGCGATCGTCGGCATCGCGACGCAGTCGCTCGCCGCCGCCGCGGCCGTCCCGGCCTGTATCGCCGCCATGGTGGCGGCGAGCGTGCGGGGTGCCTGCGACGCCCGCCGCGAGGCGGTGAGGGAGTCGGTGCCCGACCTGCTGCGCTCGATGGAGGCGTGCTTCCAGACGGGCTACACCCTTGTGCAGGCGTTCGAGCAGGTCGCGAAGGAGGCCGAAGGCCCTCTGCGCGGGGCGTTCCTTCGCGCCGCGCATCTGCTCGAGGCGGGCCGCCCAGCATCCGAGGCGCTTGCCTCCCTGCGCGACGACGCCCTTCTGCCCGAGCTGTCCTTCGTGGCGGCGGCGCTGCAGGTCCAGCACGAAACGGGCGGGAGCTTGAAGCAGGTCCTGGACGCCGCGCGCGAGACGGTGGAGGGGGAGATCGAGCTGAAGAGGGCGCTTCGCGTCCATACGGCGCAGGCGAAGCTGTCCGCGCGCATCGTGAGCGTGATGCCTTTGATCCTGGTGGCGCTGTTCTCGGTCGTGAGCGAGGGGTTCCTCGAGCCCTTCTTCGAAAGCCCCGTCGGGATCGCCCTGCTCGCGCTTGCCGTCGGCATGCAGGTGGCGGGCATCGCGATGGTGCGTCGCATGCTGGCGGTGGAGGTGTCGCTGTGATCGCGGCCGTGGAGGCGGCCCTGCCCCTCGTCGCCTGCCTCGCCGCCTTCGCGACGGGCGCGTGCGCCGCGATGCGTGCGGGCGATGCGCGCCGTTGCGCGGCGCGCCGGCGCGCTCGTTTAGGAGCGGCGGAAGGCGAGGGGGCGCTCGCCGCAGATGGTTTGGATGCGCTGGTCCTAGGCGTCGCGTCGAGGCTCGACGCTTCCGCCTCGCGCAGCCCGCGCCGCTCGGAGGATGCGGCGACCTCGTCCCCGGGCGGCGGGAGGGTGGAGAGGCTCATCAGGCAGGCGGGACTTGCCGGCGAGCTCGGCAGGAAGGGCGTCGACGCCGCCCGTGTGCGGTTGGGCCTTGCCGTCGGCGCCGTCGGTGCGGTGCTGGGATGCGTCCTATCGGCCGAGGCCGCCTTGGCGTTGGGGGTCGTCGGCGCCGCTGCGGGGGCATCCGCCCCGACGCGGGCCCTCCGCTGCCTGCGCGATCGGCGGGCGCTGGAGCTTGAAAGGGGGCTTCCCGAGATGCTGGAGGTCGTCGCGTTGGGGTTGAGGAGCGGGCTGTCGTTCGATCGCAGCTTCCAGCTGTACGCGGACCATTTCCCCTCGACGTTCGCGCTGGCGTGCCGATCCGCCCAACGCAGCTGGTCCTTGGGGTTGCTGACGCGCGACGACGCGCTGCGAGGCCTCGCGGAGTCCTACGATTCCGACCAGCTTGCGCGGGCGGTCGGGCGGATCGTCCGTTCGCTGAGGTTCGGATCGTCCCTCGCACCCGATCTGGAGGCTGCGGCCGCCGAGGCGCGCGCACGCCGCCGCGCCAAGGTGGAGGAGCGCGTGGCGAAGGCGCCCGTGAAGATGATGGTGCCGACGGGGACGTTCATACTCCCGGCGATGCTTCTGCTTGTCTTAGGGCCGATCCTGCTCGAATTGATGCAGGGTTGAGATGAAGGAGAGGAGTGCGGAAATGAAAGGTTGCGTTTCAGCTTGGGCGAGATCCGTTGTCAGGAAGGCCGCGTGCGCCTTCTCTCGCGGCAGGGAGGGGCTGCGGGAAACCGTCGCGTGCGCCCGCTTTTGGGCCGAGGGGCGATGCCCCGGCCGGGCGCGCCACGGCGGGGAGAGCGGACAGGGAACCACCGAGTACGCGATCCTTGTGGGGGTTCTGGTGGTCATCGCCATCGTCGCCATCACGTTGTTTCGGCCCAAGATCCAAGAGCTTTGGGATGCCATCGCAACGGGGATCAACGGCCTGTAGGGGCGGTTGCGGCGGATCGGACAGCGGCCAGGGAACCGTCGAGTTCGCGCTGGTGGTCGCCGCGTTCATCGCGGTCGCCATCGCGTTCGGCGCGCTTTGGAGGCTTTTCGGGGAAGGGAAGGCGATGGAGCATGCCCTCATGTCGGCATCGCATCATATCCAGCTCGCCGCTGCGGGGGCGCTGCCGGACATCCTGCTGTATTGACGGCGAGGACCGCGGGCAGGGGACGGTCGAGGCGGCGTTCGCCCTGCCCGTCCTCCTGCTGCTCGCGCTGCTGCTCATCCAGCCGGGGATCGTGCTGTACGACCGCATGGTCATGCAGTCGGCGGCGGCGGAAGGGTGCCGGCTTTTGGCGACCGGGACCTCGGCGCTCGGGGGGATGGGCGATGCGTGCGAGGCGTTCATCCGGCATCGTCTGGGCGCCGTGCCCCAGCAGGACTGCTTCCACGTCCACGACGGGGCGGACGGTTGCAGCTGGGACATAACGCTTCAAGGGGATGAGACCGCGCAGACGGTGACGGTGCGCATCGCGAACGAGCTGCGCCCGCTCCCCCTTCTGGATGCGGGCGCGACGCTGCTGGGCATGGTGAACGATGCGGGGAACATCGAGCTGGAGGTGGAGGTCGAAGCCCCTGCGCAGCCGGGTTGGGCGCAGGACGCGTTCGCCGGCAGGTCGCCGGCGGAGTGGATAGGGGAGTGGTTGGAATGAGGGGCTTTGCCGCCCGGCTCGGGCGAAACGCGGCGGACGGGTTCCGCGACGAGCACGGGTTCACCACGTTCGGGTCGGTGCTCGCCCTGCTCATAGCCTTGTCGCTGCTGTTCACGGCCGCCCAGGTCCAGCGGATCTCCTCGGCTTCCGCGGAGGTGCAGGATGTCGCCGACGCCGCGGCGCTTGCCGCGCAGAACGAGGTGGCCGAATTCATGATCGTGGTGCGCGTGTGCGACGCGCTGGTCCTTTCGATGTCGCTGACCGGCATCGTCGCGACGGGGCTGGGCATCGCGGCGCTCTGCACGCCCGCGACGGCCTTCGCCTCCGAGCCCCTGCTTTCCGCGGGGAAGAGCATCATCGAGGCCCGCGACGCCTTCGCGGAGAAGGCGTCGGCGGGGCTTGACCGGCTGCAGGCGCTCATCCCGTTCTTCTCGGCGGCGAACGCGGCGGCGGTCGCGCAGGCGAACGGCAGCTCCCGCGACAGGCCCTACCTCGCCCTGGCGCTGCCCTGCCCCTCTTCCGGCGAGCCGATCGGCATAGACCCCTTGGAAGGCGCGGGCGATCTGGCGGATGACGCGCAGGACCAGGCGGGGGAAATACAGGAGGCGGCTTCGCGCGCCGAAGAAGCCGCCGAGGAGGCGCAGGGGATCAAGGAACGGGCGTTTCTCAGGGATTGCGGCGACGCGCCGGGCTACTGCATGCAGGAGCGGGCGGCGACCCTCGCCGGGCTGTCCGGGAGGGACAACCCCCTCTACCGCAGCGTCGACAGCTGGTCGTTCTCGGTCGCGCTCGATCGGGCGAAAGCCTATTACGCCGCACGCGAGGCCCAAGAGGCGCCGGAAGGGCCGTCCATCGAGGCGCAGGTCCAATCCCAGCTGCGCAAGCGGTTCTACGAGTTCGCGAACGAGGAGCTCGCCTCGGCGTACGTGCATGAGGGGGAGGGCTCGTTCGAAGCGTTCTTCCCCCGCTTCCCCCGCTCGACCGACGAGATGCGCTCCACCCGCCTGTACACCGATGCCGTCTACCCGCTATCGCGGGGCGAGGATGGGCCGCTGCTGCATGCGTGGCGAGGATGCCCCGCCGCATCGGGGGCGGGTGAGCTGGGATCGTTGGCCCAGATGGAGCAGGAGGGGCACGGCACCTGCCCCGTCTGCGGCTTCACGGCGGCGAGCCTGGGGAAGGTTGCGGCGGCGTCCACCTCCATCGAGAACGGCTTCGAATACCACTACGACGCCGTCGCCGCTGCTGCGGCGGAATACCAGGAGGCCATCCGGAAGCTGGAGCCGGCCGCCAAGGAGGTGAAGGACAAGGCGGGCGGCTTGCTCGAGCGGTGCGCGGAGCTTTTGGGGGCGGCGGGGGGATCCCGCATAGAGGCATCCCCTCCCGGGTCGGCGGGCTCGATCGTTCTCGTCGCGAGCGCGTCCGACGTCCCTGCGGCGGCTGCGTTCCCCAACGCGTTCTCGGGCTCCTCGGGGACGCTGGGCATGCGTGCGGCGGTGTCGGCTGCCTCGCTTCTGGGAGACGAGGCGGACGATCAGGGGGATGCCATATCCTCGCTGCTCGACGGGTTCGGGGACCGAGTCGCCTCGGGGCCGGCCGGGATCGTTCTAGATTGCTGGTCCGGGCTGCTGCGCGCCTACGCCGACGGCCAGGGGGCGGTCGACGATGCCCTCGAAGGCGCCGTGTCCTCGCTGCCCCTTGCGAGCGCCAGCGGCTTGGGCACGTGGGCGGCGGATGCGTTCGAGGGGGCGGTGTCGGCGCTCGGCCTCCAGCCCGCCTCCCTCGACGCGCTCAAGCCGGTCCTGGTGAACTCGGCCCATGTGGCGGCGAAGGACGACGCCCCCTTCTCCGCGCGGCTCCTCTCGCTGAAGCGCGCGGCGGTGGAGAACCCCTCCATGAGCACCGACGCGCTGTCCTCGATCGTCGGGTCGGCGGAGGGGGTGCTGGTCGACGGCATCGACTCGGCTTCGAAGGAGATGGAGATCGCGAGCATCGAGCTTTTCGACGGAGGGCCTTCCGTGACGTTGAGCATCGGCATCCCGCCGGCGGTGACGCAAGGGGCGGGAGACCTCGTGCACGATGCGGCGGATGCCGTCCGGGGGCTTGTCGGATCGGTGACGGGGGCGAGGCCATGGGAATAGCGGCGAAACCCGACGCGCGGCCTTCCGAGCGCCTTCGGTCCAGCCGGCTGCCCGCGGGCACTTTCCACCCGACGCCGGCGGAGGCGGGCCAGTCGACGGTCGAGCTGATGGCGGTGCTGCCGGCGATGATCCTGGTCGCGCTCATCGTCGTGAACGCGATGCTGTTCCTCTCCGACTGCGCCGCCTTCGACCGCCTTGCCTGCCAGGCGGTGCGGGTGCATGCGGCATCCCCCGGCTACGGGCAGGACGCCCAGCGAAGTTGCGCCTTGGTGGAGGCGCAGCTCGCCCAGGCGTTCGACGAGGAGAACCTCGCGGTCGGCGTGTCGGTGGAATCGGGAGCGGGCGGGACGCTGTCGTTCCGCGCGCGGCTCGAGTTCACGCCGACGCTGTTCGGGATGGGGTTGCGCGACGAAGTGTTGGGCGTCTCCCTGCCGGCGCTCTCGCACGAGGCGGTGTACGTCGTCGACCCGTTCAAGCCCGGGGTGATCGCATGAGCGCGACGTCCCGCCACGCCAGCCGCGGCGCCGCGCGGAGCGGGAAGCGTCGGGACGATCGTCCGGGCGTGTCGTCCCGCCGCCTTGCGACCGCCGTCGCGGCGATCCTCGCCTTCGCGGCGGCGTGCGTCGGGGTGGATGAGGCGATAGGCGCGTTTGGGCAGGATGCGCGCGCGGATGCGGGGCTTTCTTCGGATGCCGGGGAGCGCGGGCGGGCTTCGGAGGAGTCGGGGGTTCCCCTCGGATTCGAGGAGGAAGTCCTGACGCTGGAAGGGCGGTCGGAGGTCATGGCTGCAGCGGACGGGACGGTCGTGGGCTTTGTCGAGGATGGCGCCTCGAGCGAGGTCTTCGGCGATATAGAGAGCGAGCTTGGGGAGCGCGGGTGGGCGAAGGTGGATAGCGGGGTCGAGGGGTTCGCCTCGTTCTTCAAATCGGGCGGGAAGTTCACCTGGGCGTTCGTCAGCTGCGTGCCCGTCGGGGGCGCGACGTCGGTGGTGATCCAGTGCCCGCCCGTCGAAGGCGGGTGAGCGGAGCGTCGCCCCTGCGACGGGCGTCGACCCCGCGAAGGGGGTCGGCTCCGCCGATCGGGCGCGGACGCGGGGTCGGCGGGGAAGCGATGGGAAAACGGGAAGGAGAAGGGAATGGATGGAGTATCGGTCAAGGGCGGCGCTCGCCGCAGTATGGGGCTTGCGGGATCGCCCGTGCGCTTCGCGGCAGGCCCCATCGCGCGGGCGAGGGGCCTTCTCGCCCAAGGGGCATTCGAGGGCGTGCTGCTGCTGGCGCCATGCAAGGATATCCATACGGTAGGGATGAGGGCGCCGATCGATGTGGCGTTCATCGACGGAAAGGGATTGGTCTTGGAGTCCCATCGTCGTGTCGGGCCGTTCAGGAGGCTGCGGAATGCGGATGCCGCCTGCGTCGCGGAGCGCGTCTCGCTGTGCGAGGAGCCGTGGTTCGGCGAAGGCGACCGCCTGATGATCGCGAGCGCGCCGTCGGGGGAGGGGGTGGCGGCCCGATGAAAACGTGCCCGATATGCCATGCCGTCGCGTTCGACGACGCGCAGATATGCTACGGATGCCTTCATCGCTTCGATGCGGAAGAGGCCCCTCGCCCCGCCGCTGAAGCGCAGCAGCCGGGTTCGGAAGGGCAGCGGTGCGGTTCGGAAGAGCAGCCCGCCATCCAAGAGCCGCCCGCTATTCCACGCAAGGAGGTGTGGGACGATGCCCCGACCCGCTTCGAGCCGGTTTCGGGGGACAGCGAAGCGGGGGACGGCTGCCTGGCGGCTTCGGGATGGGTCGTAAGGATAGAGGTGCGCGGCGCTCCCGCGTTCATCGTCTCGGAGCCGGGCGAGGGGCGCTTTCCAGGCGAGGGGTCGGATCCCCTCTACGGGCTTTCCATCGAAGCGGGTCCTGCTTCCGACAGGGGGCGGCGTTTCTGCCAGCCGGGCTCGCTCGCCCATGTCGCATGGCGGGGCGCCCGCGTGTCCCGATCGTTGATGCGCCGCGATCGCAGCCGCTGCCGCCTGCACGACGGCGAGCCGTCGGTCGAGGAGGCGTCTTGATCGTTTTGGAGGGGGCGATCGCAACATGGTCGATGCCGGCTCGGCGATGATGGCCGTCCTTGCGGCGTGCGCAGGGTCCGCAGTCGGCGCCATCGCGCTGCCGCCGCTGTCGAAGGCGGCAGCGGCGCGGGCGCTCCGGCGCATCCGGGATTCGGATCTCCCTCGTGTGGAGGGCTGCGAGGCAAGGCGTGGCGGCGGGGATCCGTGCAGCGAAGGGCGCCTTCGCGAAGCGGTAACCGCGATGGAAGGACCCCCTTCATCTTCGCGGCCTTCGCCGCTTCCCGTCGACTCGGAGGGGCATGCGTCGGCTTCCTGCGGGCGGGGCACCCGCATCTTGGCCGCGCTGATGCTGGCCGCCGCTTCCGGATGGGCCGTCCTGCGGGTTCCTTGGATCTTGGGATCGGAAGCGTCGTGCTCGATGCCGCTCCTTTCGCAGGCTCCGGCGGTTCGCTGCGGTGCGGCCATCCTCTGCTGGTTCGCGATGTGGACGGCACTTGCGACGGCGGTGATCTGCGATACCTCGATGCGGCTGATCCCCCGCGAGACGTGCCTTGCCATCGGGGGAGCGGGGGCGATCTTCCAGGGCGCGGCGGGCGGTGCCTCCGCCTTGGCGGCGGGCGCCGCATTCGCCCTCCTGTCGATGGCGGCATGCATCACCCTGAACGCCTGCGGCAGGCGCCTTCGCGGATCCCCCATGGTCGGAGGCGGGGACATCCGCTGCATGGCGGCGCTGTCCGTTGCGTCGGGGCAGATGGCGACGGAGGGCTTCATCGCCTGCTTCTCCGTCGCCGCGGCGATCGCGATCGCTGGATGCGCGGCGGGGAAGTGGAAGCCCTCGACCCCGCTGCCGCTCGCGCCGTTCTTCTGCCTTTGGCTTGCGGTCGGCGCCGGGGGGTCGACGATATGACGGGCGTTTGCCGGGCTCGGCGCGACGGCGCCCCGCCCGCCGGCAGCGTTTCGGGGGAAAGCTAGGAGAGCGCCGCCTTGAACGCCTTCTCCGCCTCTTTCTGGAGCTTGGCGTCGATGGCGAGGTAGGTGTCGAGCAGCTTGTCGCCCTCTTCGGTCAGCGTGCTTCCGTGGGCGCCGTCGCGGTTGAGCAGCTGGGTCCCCAAGGCGGCCTCGGTCTCCTTGATGATGCGCCAAGCCTTGCTGTACGCCATCCCCATCCCCTTGGCGGCCGCGTTCAGCGAGCCGGATTCGCGCACGCCGAGGCACAGGTTGGCGATGCCCCGCCCGAACACCGAGTTGCTCTCGGAATCGGGGTTGGTGATGGAGAGCCTGATGGTGGGTTTCAGGCTTGCGAGATCCTTCATGTCCTCTCCGTTCTGTTCGTTCGTCTTGCGATCGTCGTCTTCGCGATCACGCGCGCCCGCGCAAATCGCTGGAAAAATCGAGGGTTGCCTGCTCTATGCCGTCGACGGTCCCGTCGATGACGTCGGTGAACCGCACGGGGATGTCGTCGAGCTCGGCGAGGCCGCTCGGCACCGCCGACCCCGTCTTCTCGGCGATGAGCTTGTCCAGCTGGCATCCCGTGAGGGCGGCGATCTCGGCGGGCAGCTCCTCGCCGGGGGCGATGCCGTTCAGCGCGCGGTAGACGTCGGCGCCGAACTTCGCCCAGTGGGCCGTGCTGACGACCAGCAGGGGGTTCGCCCCGCGCAGGTTCTCGCCCGCCTTCCATGCGACCGCCGTGTGGGGGTCCAGCAGGTAGCCGTGCTCGTCATGCACCTGCTTGATGGTCTCCAGGCAGGTCGCGTTGTCGATGGAATCCGCGCGGTACGCCTCGCGCAGGCGGGAGAAGGTGCGCTCGTCGACGCGGAAGCGGCGCTTCCCGCGCAGGTCCTCCATCCATCCGTCGATGGCGGCGCAGTCGCGCCCCGTGATCTCGAACAGCTGGCGTTCGAGGTTCGAGGAGACCAGGATGTCCATGGAAGGCGACGGCGTCAGGACGAACTCGCGATCCGCGATATCGTAGGTTCCCGTGTTGATGAAATCGGTCAGCACGCGGTTCTCGTTGCTGGCGCAGTACAGCATCTCGATGGGGCATCCCATGCGCTTGGCGTAGTACGCCGCCAGGATGTTGCCGAAGTTCCCCGTCGGGACGCATACGTCGATGGGGTCGCCGGCGGGCACCTTGCCCTGGGAGACGAGCTGCGCGTAGGCGGAAAGGTAGTACACGATCTGGGGCATGAGGCGCCCCCAGTTGATCGAGTTCGCGCTCGAAAGCGCCATCTTCGAGCTCGCCATCAGCTCGGAGGCGAACGCCTCGTCCGAGAAGACCGCCTTGACGCCCGTTTGGCAATCGTCGAAGTTGCCGCGCACGCCCCAGACCTTCACGTTGGCGCCCCTTTGGGTCACCATCTGCTTGCGCTGGATGTCGCTCACGCCTCCGTCGGGGAACAGCACGCCGACGGCGGTGTGCTCGACGTCGCGGAACCCCTCGAGCGCGGCTTTGCCGGTGTCGCCCGACGTGGCGACGAGGATGAGGAAGTCGTGGTCGATCCTCCCCTCGGCATGCAGCTTGGTGACGCTCGCCGAGAAGAAGCGCGGCAGGCATTGCAGGGCCATGTCCTTGAACGCGCTAGTGGGGCCGTGCCAAAGCTCCAGGACGTGGGTGGTCGCCGAAAGCGTCGAGACCGGGCAGATCTCCGGAGTGTCGAAGTTGCTCCCGTACGCCTGCTCCATGAGCCTGTCGACCTGATCTTCGGGCAGGTCGACTTCGAACGCCCGGTACACGGCAGCCGCGCGGCGGGCGTAGGGCATATCCGCCAGCGAGACGATCCGGTCCATCGTCAGCTGCGGGATGCGCTCGGGAACGTACAGGCCGCCTCCGGGGGCCAGCCCCCGCACCACCGCTTCGGTGAAGGTCGCCTTCCCGGTCGCTTTTCCTCGCGTGTCGAGATAGAGGTTGGGGTTCATTCTGCTCCCATCGGCTTCGATCCATTATCCGTTTGCAGTATACATTGGAGCAGGGGGGATGGAAGCCGGGAAAAGCGTATGGGGCGAGGAAGCGGCGTCGGCGCCCGTTTCCCCGCATCGGCGCCGACGTGCACCTCGGCGCCGGCGTGCACCCCGTCGTCTCGGCGCCGCCGCCGTTAGACCAGCTTGCCCTCGCAGTGGTCCATGGCATGCTGGACCGCTTGCGCCGCCCATCCGGTGAACTTGCGCTTGCGGGGCTCGAGCTTTCCCCCCGCGAGGACCTCGTAGGAGACGCGGATCATCTTGAAGCGCTCGACGACGCTGGGCTCGTCGAGGCTGAGGCACTCCTCCACGGTCGAGAAGCGCTGCAGGCCCGATTCGAGCTTCGGGTTGTACATCACGAACGTGCGGCCGTTGTCGTTGTAGGCGATGATCGCCTTGTCGGAGCCGATCTGGTTGGCGGCCAGGCATGCCGCGTCCGCGGACCTCAAGGTGTCCACCAGATCCTCGCCGACCTGGGCGTCCTCCGCCGTCGCCGCCGCGGCGGGCTTGCTCAGCGCTTCGGTGTCCTTCACGATCTCCCTGATCATGGCATGCTCGATTCTTCTCGGCCATGCGCTCGCGCATGACGTGCCTTCGCGCCGCCGTCGGGCGCCCCTTCCGGCGAGAATGATAGCAGACGCCGACGGCGCGCCGAAATCTTGCATGAGAAAAAAAGTTAACGAAGGCTTCCATTTTTCTGTCGGAAGCGCTATGATCCAAATGTTGCATACAGCTAACACTAGGAGAACGCTAGGAGTTCGGCATGGGAGAATCGGTTGCCGCGATGGCGAAAGGAAGGGCGATGGGCGCGCAGGCGCAGGGGAACGACCGGGCTTGGAGGCAGGTTCCGCTGCCGTTTCTGAAATGCGGCCAGGATGCCTCCATCGTCAAGATCCGCGGCAAGGAGGACCTGCACCGCCATCTGGAGAGCATGGGGTTCGTCCCGGGCGCCTCCATCAAGGCGGTCTCCGAGGTGTCGGGCAACGTGATCGTCGAGGTGAAGGGGACTCAGGTTGCCCTGAGCAGGCAGGTTGCGACGCATATCGTCGTCGCCCTGTAGCCGCACGTCGGCAAGCCCGCATGCGCGGGCGAGGAAATGGAAGCATCGGATGGGGAAAGGATCGAAGGAATGGCAGAGGCTTCTGGCAGGACGCTGCGCGATGTGCCCATCGGGCAGACGGCGACCGTGCGCCGTCTGAGCGGCGAGGGCGCGACGCGGCGCCACATCATGGACATGGGAATCACGAAGGGCGTTTCGGTGCAGGTGCATAAAGTCGCCCCGCTCGGCGACCCGATCGAGGTGACGGTGCGCGGCTACGAGCTCTCGCTGCGCAAAAGCGAAGCGGAGTGCGTGCTGGTCGACTAGGCGCTGCTGTGCGCCCGCGCGAACGCGGCGCATCTGCGCCTAATTTTTCGGAGTAGGGTTAGACATTGTTAACTTTCCTTCCCGCGCAACGGACGGGGGAAGGCTCGATAGGAAAGGATGGAACATGGGCGTGCGCATTGCCCTTGCCGGCAACCCCAATTGCGGCAAGACGACGATGTTCAACAGCATGACGGGCGCCAACCAGTACGTGGGCAACTGGCCGGGCGTCACCGTCGAGCGCAAGGAAGGCCGCTACACGCGCGATAAGGAGGTCGCCATCGTCGACCTGCCCGGCGTGTACTCGCTTTCCCCGTATTCCCCCGAGGAGATCGTGACGCGCGACTTCCTCCTGGAGGGCGGCCCCGACGCGGTGATCAACCTGGTCGACGCCACCAACCTGGAGCGCAACCTCTACCTGACCACGCAGATCCTGGATCTGGGCGTTCCGGTGGTGGTTGCCCTGAACATGATGGACCTGGTGGAGAAAAGCGGCGACAAGATCGACGTCGACGCGCTGTCCCGCCAGCTGGGCTGCCCCATCGTCCCCACGTCGGCGCTGAAGGGCCGCGGGCTGGACGAGCTCATCGCCAAGGCGAAGGAGGTCGCGGCCGCCGGCACGCTCGCCGCGCCCCAGACGAGCTTCGACGCCGCAGTCGAGGAGGCTATCGGCAAGGCCATCGACGTGCTGGGCGATCGCGTGCCCGCCAACGTGCGGCGCTGGCATGCCGTCAAGGCGCTCGAGGGCGAGCAGCGGACTTTGGACGTCTTGAAGCTGTCGGAATCCGACCTGGCCGCCATCGCCGCGGTGCGCGAGGGGCTGGAAGACGCGTTCGACGACGACATCGAGAGCATCATCACCTCCGAGCGCTACGGCGCCATCGCGCACGTCGCCGACGCCTGCGTGAAGCGGTCGGCGAAGGGCCTCACCACCACCCAGAAGATCGACCGCGTGGTGACCAACCGCTGGCTGGGCATCCCGATCTTCGTCGTGGTGATGGCGTTCGTGTACTGGCTGGCCATCACCATCGGCACGGGACCTGTGACCGACTGGGCCAACGACGGCATCTCGGGCGACGGCTGGCTCTACACCGGCGGCGCCGCCTACGAGGAGGCCGTGGGCGCCTGGGAGGAGCAGGTCGCCGCCGCCGAGGAGGCGGGGGATGAGGCTCTGGCAGCGCAGCTCGCCGAAGCCGAGCCCGATCCTTCAGAGTTCGGCCTGTTCATCCCCGGCTTGACCCCGATCGTGTCGGATGCCCTCACCGCCGTGAACTGCGCGCCGTGGCTGCAGAGCCTCGTCGTCGACGGCGTCATCGCCGGCGTGGGCGCGGTCATCGGCTTCATCCCGCAGATGATCATCCTGTTCCTGCTGCTGGCGTTTCTGGAGAGCTGCGGCTACCTGGCGCGCGTCGCCTTCATCATGGACCGCATCTTCCGCCGGTTCGGGCTTTCGGGCAAAAGCTTCATCCCCATGCTCATCGCATCGGGCTGCGGCGTGCCCGCCGTCATGGCCACCAAGACGATCGAGAACGAGAAGGATCGCCGGATGACCATCATGACCACCACGATGATCCCCTGCGGCGCGAAGATGCCCATCATCGCGCTGGTGTTCGGCGCGATCGCCGGCGCCGACGCGGAGGGGACCTGGTGGATCACCCCGCTGTTCTACTTCCTGGGCGTCGCGGCCATCATCGTCTCGGGCATCATGCTCAAGAAGACGCGCATGTTCGCCGGCGAGGCGTCGCCGTTCGTGATGGAGCTGCCGGCGTACCATCTGCCCACCGTCCGCACGGTGCTCATGTCCACGTGGGAGCGCATCAAGAGCTATGTGGTGAAGGCCGGAACGATCATCTTCCTGTCCACGATCGTCATCTGGTTCCTCATGAACTTCGGCATGTACGAGGGGCAGTTCGGCCTGCTCGATACCGAGGTGCCCGACTACATCCAATACAGCCTGATGGCGGGCGTGGGCAACGCGATCAGCTGGATCTTCGCGCCGCTGGGCTTCGGCGATTGGCAGGCGACGGTAACTTCCATCACCGGGCTTGTGGCCAAGGAGAACGTCGTGGCGACGGTGGGCATCCTCACCAGCCTCGACGCCAGCGAGACCGACCCCACCACCTGGGCGACGTTCGCCGCGATGATGGGCGGCATGACCCCCGCGATCATGGCGTTCTGCGCGTTCAACCTGCTGTGCGCGCCGTGCTTCGCCGCCATCGGCACGATCCGCCGCCAGATGGAGTCCGCCAAGTGGACCTGGTTCGCCATCGGCTACATGACCGTGTTCGGCTGGTGTGTGGGCTTGATGTTCTTCCAGTTCGGCGGGCTTATCACGGGCGACGTGCAGTTCAACGTCTGGACGGTGGTGGCCATCGCCGTGCTGGCAGCGATGCTGTTCCAGCTGTTCCGCCCCATGCCCAAATACGACGATGCGGCGAAGGCGGGCAAGCTGGCTGCGGAAACCAGCGCAGCGTAGCTGCCGCCCCCGGCTCGGCGGGAAATGAGAAAAAGGGACGGAGGATTTCTTCCATTCCCGATGCGGCGAGGGTCGCGGAACCGCACGCGACTCTCGCCGCCCGCCAGCCTGCGATGCGAAAAGGGGACAGTCGCTTTTTCACATCCCGATCTGGCGCCCCGCTTGCGGCATTCCCTCGGGATGCGGAAAACGACGGACCTTTCCGCATCCCGGATGGTAGTATCTGATCCAAAGAAAGAAAGGCTATCCCATGGCTCCGCTCGATATGAACTTCTCCACCGCGGTCGTGCTGCTGATCCTCGCAGTGCTGGTGGCGCTCGCCGTCCGACGGATGATCGGGCGCGGGCTGTGCGATTCGGGAGGGTCGTGCGATTGCTGCCACGGCGGCTCTCCCGAGGGCGGTTGCAGCGGCGGCTCCCATGCCGGCGGCTGCCCGACATGCTCGGCGGTCGACAAGATGGTCGCCGACATGGAGAGCGCGGCGAAGGGGAAGTAGGGAACGGCTGCGGGAAACCGGCCGATGCACCTGCTTTGCGAGATCGAACGGAAGGGGCGCTGCCGAGCGAGGCGGCGCCCCTTCCGCTTTCCATGGCAGGGAAGCGCCGCGCAGGCGCGGCCATGCGGGGGTGAGGCGCGACTGGAAAGCGCGCAGACGCGACCAGGCGGAAGCGGGGAGAGGCCGGGCGCCGACGGGCACCCTTGCTTGTGGAGAAATTGTAAACCAAAGGAAACTTCTTGATCCGGCAAGCAAGTTAACCTAATATAACAAATGTCAGCAGGGCACGCGAAACCCGGACGCACGATAAGTTCGGCGGGATCATCCCGAAGGGTTTTCCGGAAAAGCGTCGGAAGCGGTGCCCGGACCTCCTCTTCTAGCTGACTCGGCGGCGAAAGCTCTTCTCGTCTGGCTCTTCGTCGCAACCCGATGCCGGCGAGGGCCCATCCCCCCTCTCCCTCGCCGGCCTTCAACATGTGGTACGATTCCCCCTGATTTCGACTCGCAGCGCGCCGCACGGCGCGGAAGGGGGCGGTCTTCTTGGAGAAGATGTCCAAATCCCACGAGGATTACCTTGAGGCCATCGTCATGCTGGGCGGCACGGACGAAGCGCCCGTGCGCTCCGTCGACGTTGCGGCGAAGATGGGGGTCTCGAAGGCGTCGGTGAACAAGGCCGTCAACTCCTTGAAGGAGAAGGGCCTGCTCGACCAGCCCTACTACGGCGACATCACGCTCACCCCCGAGGGCTTCGAGTACGGTTCCGCTGTGCTGGAGCGCCATCACCTGCTGTTCACGTTCCTCACCAAGGTGCTGGGCATCCCCGCCGAGCGCGCGGATGAGGAAGCGTGCATGATGGAGCACGCCATCAGCGACGATTCCTTCGAGAAGTGGAGCGCCTACATCAAATCGCTTGATCTGGATTAGATGTTCTTTGTCGCCGTCCTGCCCCGGCGTATGCTATCCTTATCAAGTTAGATCGAAAGCGATCGACCCCGGCATTAACCGAACCAGAAACAGACCACGATGCAGTTAGGGGCGCTTTTCATTGACTCGCCAAGCCACCATTGTATCTTTCGACGATGCGAGGCGATCGAGCCGCGTGGCAAGGTCGCGCGCTTCCCGCCCTTCAGGCACCTCCTCTCGGACCTCTTTGGCCGACAGGCCCTTGGTGTTCATCGATCCGGGCGTCGGAGCCGATTTCGTTTCGCCTTTCGCCCGTCGTGACGCGCAGGCCTCCGCGCGCCCTTCGGCCCTCGCGGGCGGAAGGGCCGCCGTCCCCATGCGCGAGCGGGGCGGCTTCCCGTCCGAGGCATCGGCATCCGCTCCGAGGGGGAGGGCTTCCTTCGCCGCCGCCCCGTCTCGGACCTCCTCGGCTTCGGCCGCACCCCGCGCCCGCACCGCCTCGCGCGGCGCCGATGGCCGCAGGGGCGCTCCCTCGTGGTACGATGGCCCCGACGAGCGCGCCCTGCGCGAGGAGCAGGCGCGCCGCGCCCAGGTGCGCGAGGAGGCTCGCGAGATCGAAGACGAGGCCCAGGACCAGAAGAAATCGCTGAAGGATCGGCTGGGCAAGGCGCTGGCGAAGCGCAAGGCGGACAAGGTGTTCGGCGCCCAGGACGGCGCCCCGACGGGCGAGGGCGGGCCGCGCGCCGCCCTGTACAAGGGCGAGATGGGGTCCTCCCAGCGCCGCGCCTCGCGCATGCAGGCGGGCGAGGGGCCTTCCGACGGCAAGCGCGGGAAGGCGTCCGCGCGAAGGGGCTTCCGCCTCGGCCCCAGGATGCGCGTCTTCGCGGCATCCGTCGCCTGCTTGGCCTTGGTGTGCGTGTTCCTGTACCAGCCCGCCCGCCAGGCGTACCAGGCGATGCGCGAGCACGATGCCCTGGCGGCGGAGTACGCCGCCCTCCAGCAGCGCGGCGATGCCTTGCAGACGAGCGTCGACGTGCTCTCGACCGACGAGGGCATGGAGGCGTTGGCGCACGAGCAGTTCGGCTTGGTGCGCGAAGGCGAGGTGTCCGTGAGCGTCGCGGGCATCGAGAACGACTCGGAAGTGGGCCCGTCGGTTCCGCCGAACGTCCCGTCGGGCGGCGTTGATGCGCCCGACACGTGGTACTCGGGCATCCTCGACCCGCTCTTCGGGGTCGGATGATGGACTGCTCCGCCCAAGCGGCGCCCGGCCGCTACGCCGCCATAGACCTGGGCACGGTCACCTGCCGCATGCTGGTGGCCGACGTCGACGCCCAAGGGGAGCTGAAGGAGGTCCGGCGGGAATACGACATAGTGAACCTAGGCGAGGGGGTCGACGCTTCCGGCCGCCTCGCCAAGGATGCGATGGGCCGCGCCGTCGCCGCCATCGCCCGCTACAGGGGCATCGCGGAGGATCTCGCCGCCGACCCTTCCTCGACTCCTTCCATCGTGGCGTTCGCCACCTCCGCCGCGCGTGATGCGGCGAATTCCGACGAGCTTGTGGCCGCCCTCGCGCATGAGGGCGTTTCTCTGCAGGTGATCCCCGGGGAGCGGGAGGCCGCGCTCTCGTTCGCCGGCGCCTCGATGGATTTCCCGGGGGAAGACCTCCTGGTGGTCGATGTCGGAGGCGGCTCCACCGAGGTGGTGGCGGGGCGGGCGGGCTCCGCTCCCTCGCGGTCGCGGTCGTTCGACGTGGGGTGCCGCCGCATGACAGAGCGCTTCCTCGCCGGCGACCCGCCTTCCGCCGGCGAGCTGGAGCAGGCGCGCCTGTGGGCGCGGCGGGAGATGTCCCCCTATTTCGATGGCCTGCGCGCCGACGGCCTGTCTTGGAGCAGGGTCGTCGCCGTCGCCGGCACGGCGACCACGGCGGTGTCGGTGCGCGAGGGCATGGCCCGCTACGACTCCTCCCGGGTCCACGGCTACACGATGGAGGCATCCGCGTTGGCGGAGGTGCTTTCCCGCTTGGCGTCGCTGCCGCTGGCGCTCCGCCGCGACGTCGCGGGGCTGGATCCGCGCCGTGCGCCGGTGATCGTCGCCGGCTTGATCATCCTGTCGGAAGTGCTCGATCTTGCGCAGGTGGGATCGTACACGGCAAGCGAGACCGACATCCTGCAAGGGGCAGTCATGGCCGCTGCGCGGGGCGGGTGGTAGCCGCCGCGCCGTCCCCGTGAAAAAAATCCCGATACGCCCCTTCGCTTGGGCGTTGCGCTTGCGATTTGGTACCATATGCACTTGCTGAAATCTGCTCGAAGCGGGAGCGTGGCGGAATTGGCAGACGCAGGGGACTTAAAATCCTCCGCCTCCGGGCTTGTGGGTTCGAGTCCCACCGCTCCTACCAGCGCAGGCGCGGATCCCGTCACCCCCGCCAGGGCTGATGGCGTCGCCGCCGGCGTGGGATCGGGGGATTCGGCAGCGACGGGGAAACGATTCGCATGCAATTCGACTAACGCTTGAGGCGTGGAGAGAAGCCAGCGTGAACATCAACGAGATCATCGCCACTGTGGAGAATCCGCCATCGTCTTTCGAGGAATACCTCGGGTTCTATGCCGAGAAGGTGGGCGAACTGGTCAATTCCTACCTTCCCGAGGGATCGCATCCCGATATGGATCGCTACCTCTACGATCCGTTGAAGCACTATAGCGAAAACGGCGGGAAGCGCCATCGCCCGCTCATCTGCTTCGCCGCGTGCATGGCGGTGGGGGGCGACCCCGTGCTCGCCACCAGCGCGGCTTCCGCCATCGAGCACTTCCACACTGCCGCCCTCATCCACGACGACATCGCCGACGAGGCCGAGCTGCGCCGCGGCGAGCCGTGCCTCCATCTCACCGAGGGCCTGGGGCTTGCCATCAACATGGGCGATCTGGCGCTGTCCATGGTCAACGGCACCGTGGTCCACGACGACAACCTCGACGCTGAGACCAAGGTGCGCGTGCTCACCGAGCTCACCGAGATGACGCGCCGCACCATCGAGGGGCAGGCGCTCGACATCGGCTGGGCGCGCGACGGACGCTACGACATCACGCCCGAGGACTACCTGGTCATGGCCACGCACAAGACCGCCCATTATTCCGGAGCCGTTCCGTTGGCGGTGGGCGCCATCATCGGCGGCGGCACCGAGGCCGAGATCGAGGCGCTGCGCAACTACGGGCTCGACACCGGCCTGGCGTTCCAGATCCAAGACGACCTGCTGAACCTCATCGGCAGCGAGGAAAGCACCAAGAAGGACTTCCGCAACGACATCACGGAGGGCAAGCGCACCCTGGTGGTGGTGCATGCCCTGCAGAACAGTCCGCAGAAGGACCGCCTGATCCAGATCCTCTCGTCGAAGGAGAAGGATCCCGAGGTCCTCGCCGAGGCGGTGCGCATCATGGAGGAGTCGGGCAGCGTGGAGTTCGCGCGCAACTATGCCGAGAACCTCACGAGCATCGCGAAGAACCGCTTGGTGGACATGGTGAAGCCGTCTTCGGCGCGCGACCTGCTCATATCGATGGCCGATTGGTTCGTGAAGCGCCTGCGCTAGGGGTTCCGCGGTTCTGCCGAACCGCGGACCATGCTGCCGCTCGCTGACTGAGGTTCGACCGGTGAGCTCCCGCCTTTCCGCTCCTCTTGGCTTATATCCCTTTTTGGTGGAACTGCGCGCTGGGGGCGGGCCGGGCGCGGGGCGTGCGCTAGTATGGCGCGTATGGATACGATCAAACGACATGATACCGGGGCCGCGGTGGAGGACGTCCAGCAGCGTCTCGCCACGATAGGCCTGCTTTCCGCGGACGAGGTCAGCGGGACGTTCGACGATGCGACGGCGGCGGCCGTGACGATGTTCCGCCGCAAGGCGGGGCTGCCCGTCTCCGAAGAGGTGGACGACAAGATGTGGTCCGCCTTGGTCGACGCCTCCTACAGCCTCGGCGATCGCACGCTGTACCTGCGCATGCCGCATTTCCATGGCAACGACGTGGTGGAGCTGCAGCGCGCGCTGGGCGCGCTGGGCTTCGCATGCGGCGGCGCCGACGGCATCTTCGGCGCCTACACCGAGGACGCGTTGCGCACGTTCCAGCTGAACATGGGGCTTCCCTCCGACGGCATCGCCGGCGCCTACACCTACGCCGCCATCCGCAACCTCCATCATTCTTGGGAGGGGAAGGAGCCCATGCGCCAAGGGGCCCATCTGGGATTCGCGCGCGCCGCGGAGGTTCTGGAAAGCAACGCGCTGTGCCTGTTCGGAACCGAGCCGTTCACACGCGGGGTGGCGTCGAGGATGTCCAACTTGGCGCTTGCCACCAGCCCGACGTCGAAGATCATGAGCGCCGACAGCCTGCTGGTCGCGCCCGACGAGGGCATGCTGCTGGTGCATATCGTCCTGCCCGAAGAGACGACCGCGGCAGGCGCGCCGCGCGTCGCCTACACCGATGACGACACGCTGGCCCTGCGTTTGCAGACCGCGCTGTCCGCGGCGCGGCGCTCGAAGCCGGCGCGCGTCGCCGTCGAGCTTCCCGGGAAGATGTGGGAGGACGCCGGCGAGGGCCGCTCGGCGCAGCATTTCGCCATCACGCTGCTCGACGCGCTGTGCTCGGCGCTTTCCTAGGATCCGCAGCTTTCCGTCCCGGTTTCCCGGGGTTTCTTTCGCCTCGGTGACGGATGCGCCGCGTTCCGCCGGCGTGCGGCTATACTGCAATGCAACGAGCAAACGAGGACAAGGGGTGCCCAATGTCGGAGGATATGAACAGGACGGGATCTCAGCAGGAAACGCCCGCCGGCCCGGATGCGGGGCAGGCGGCTGCGGGGCAGGGCCCCGTCGAGCCCGATGCGCCCCAGCAGCCGGCGCAGCCCTACGCGCAGCAGCCGCAGCAATCCGCCCAGCCGTGGGCGCAGCAGCCCGGCCAACCCTACGGCCAGCAGCCGGCCCAGCCTGCTCAGCCCTACGGCCAGCAACCCGTCCAACCCGGACAGCCCTACGGGCAGGTGCCCGGGCAGCCTTACGCCCCCCAGCAGCCCGGCCAGCCGTGGGGCCAGCAGCCGCAGCAGCCCTACATGCCCCAGCAGCATTACGGCGCCCAGCCCGATCCCCGTTACGGTGCACCTGCCGGCACGCCGCCCTACCAGCAGCCCGTCCAGCAGATGCAGGGGGCGCCTGCTCCCCTGACGCAGCTCACGGGCGGCATGAAGGCGGCATGGGCCGCCGTCGGCCTGCTCGGAGGCGTGACCGGCGTCATCCTCGCTTGGCTGATCAATGTCGACAAAGCCCCCCAGATCAAGAACGAGGCGCTGAAATGGTGCTTCGTCGGTTTGGCCCTGAACATCGTCGCGAGCATCATCTACGTGTGGGTGATCGTCTCCGGGATGGCGGGGCTTGCGGGAACGGGAGCCTCGACCTCCTCGACGTTCGTCTGGTAGGGTCGCGCCCGCCGCGCCCGCGCGGTTCCCTTCTCGTTTTGGAAACACGGCGGTGATAGAATCGGTGGCGTTCAGCGCGAACGGCAGACCAAGCGGCAAGGAGCGGAAATGACGCGTCCCATGACCATGGCGGAGAAGATCCTCGCCGCCCATGCCCACCTCGACGAGGTGGAGCCGGGCCAGCTTGTCGAATGCGACGTCGATGCGGTGCTCGCCAACGACGTGACGGCGCCCATCGCGATACGCGAGTTCGGCAGGATAGGCGTGGGGAAGGTGTTCGATCCGGAAAAGATCGTCCTCGTCCCCGACCATTACGTTCCCAACAAGGACATCAAAAGCGCCCAGCAGGCGAAGCTCGTGCGCGATTTCGCCCACGAGCAGGGCATCTCGCACTACTACGAGGTGGGCTGCATGGGCGTGGAGCATGCGCTGCTTCCCGAACAGGGCGTCGTCGGGGCGGGCGATCTGATCATCGGCGCCGATAGCCACACCTGCACCTACGGCGCGCTGGGCGCTTTCGCCACCGGCGTGGGGTCGACCGACGCTGGGGTCGGCTTCGCCACAGGCAAGGCGTGGTTCAAGGTTCCCGAGACCGTGCGGTTCGAGGTGGAGGGTAAGCTCGCGCCCGGCGTCACCGGCAAGGACGTCATCCTGCACATCATAGGATCGATCGGCGTCGACGGGGCGCTGTACCAGGCGATGGAGTTCGCCGGCAGCGCGGTGCGCGCCATGCAGATGGACGAGCGCCTGACCATGTGCAACATGGCGGTGGAAGCCGGCGCGAAGACCGGCTTGATCGAAGTCGACGAAACCACCCGCGGCTTCCTGAAGGGGCGGGCGGAGCGCCCTTGGACCGAGTACCGCAGCGACCCCGATGCGGCGTACGCCGCGGTGCATCGGATCGACGCGGCCGGCATCCGGCCGATGGTGGCGTTCCCCCACCTGCCCTCCAACACCCGGCCCGCCGCCGAGGCGCGCGATGTCGCCATCGACCAGGTGGTCATCGGCAGCTGCACGAACGGGCGCCTCGCCGACATGCGCCAGGCGGCGGCGGTGCTGCGCGGGCGCAAGGTGGCCCCCGGCATCCGCTGCATCGTGATCCCCGCCACCCAGCAGGTGTACCGGAAGTGCATCGAGGAAGGGCTCATGGAGGTCTTCATCGATGCGAACTGCGCGGTGTCGACGCCCACCTGCGGCCCGTGCCTGGGCGGGCACATGGGCATCCTCGCCGAAGGCGAGCGTGCCGTTTCCACCACCAACCGCAACTTCGTCGGTCGCATGGGGCATCCGAACAGCGAGGTGTACCTGGCATCGCCCGCGGTCGCCGCCGCCAGCGCGGTGCTGGGGCATATCGGGCTGCCCGACGATCTCGAGCCGGTTGCGGGCGCCGGCGCGGCGGAATAGCGGAACAGGAGGCGATCCCATGGAATTCAAGGGCCGCGCGCATCGCTACGGGCGCGACGTCGACACCGATGTCATCATCCCGGCACGCTATCTGAACACCTCCGACCCCGCCGAGTTGGCGAAGCATTGCCTGGAGGATCTGGACCCGTCGTTCGTGGAGAACGTGGAGCCGGGCGACATCGTCGTCGCGGAGGAGAACTTCGGCTGCGGCTCGTCGCGCGAGCACGCGCCCATCGCGCTGAAGGCGGCGGGCATCGACGTCGTCATCGCCAAGAGCTTCGCCCGCATCTTCTACCGCAACTCGATCAACACGGGGCTGGCGATCATGGAGTGCCCGGAGGCGGTCGACGCCATCCGATCGGGCGATGCGGTGCGCGTCGACGCCGACAAGGGGCTCATCGTCGACGAGACCCGCGGCGAGACGTTCCGCGCGCAGCCGTTCCCGCCCTTCATCCGCGAGATCATCGAAGCGGGCGGCCTGGTGAACCGCTGGAAGGCGAAGCTGGGGCGCTAGCTTCGCGCGGAAATGGCGGGCGTCTGCGGGATGGGCGCTCCGCGCGATGGGTGGAGCGCCCGCGGGTGCTTGCGATGCGACGCTCCGATCGGGGCACGGTGCCGCTTCGGCTAGTCGAGCGCGGTGATGCGGTAGAAGCGCATATCGCCTTCGCTGAGCAGCAGCTCGAACCCGGGCGTCTCGGGCGTCACCGCGTCGAACCCCTTCCAGCTATCCGGATCGTAACGCGTTGTGTCGAGGGTGGGGTCGTTTCCCGAAGGATCGTCCAGCATGATGACGTAGCGCGTCCCCGTATTCTCCAGCGCGCGACGAACCCCGTCGTCGGAGGCGACGTCTGCGAGGCCCATGCGGATAGCAGCGTTGTCCTGGGAGGGGAAGGAGTTGCCGCCATTGCTGTTATTGGTGCGGCGGAACAGCGTGGGCATGCCGTCGGTTCCGTAGCACCAGGCGGTTCCGTCGGCGGGCTTGTTCGCCGCCAGCGTGCCATCCTCCATCATCTGCATTGCCTGCTTCACGAATGCACGCTCCTCTGCGGTGTACACGGAATCCCAGGAATACAGGTCCTCCACCTGCTGCCGCATGGCGGGCAGCCCCGCTTGGATGGTCAGATCGCCCATCTTCACGACGATGGGATTGGCGAAAAGGCTGGTGGCGAGCAGCGTCGCGAGGGCGCCCGCCGTCAAGATCCTCCGCGCTCTCCCATGCTGTCCCAGTTGGGGGATGCGTTTCAGCGCGGATGCTGCAAGCTGCGCTAGCCATGCGAATCCGAATGCAGCCAGGGGGATGGCGAACAGTGCGTTCATCGCGGCGGTGCGGTAGAGATCCGAGTACCAGAAACCGCTTAGCAGCTGCAGGAGAAATCCTTCTGCCGACACGTTCGCCACATAGATCGCCAGCGTAAGCGCGTAGGCGATGGAGAACCACAGGTAGCGCCGCTCCCGCAGTGTCGCGATGACGCCAAGGAGCACCAGCACGGATAACCCCGGCTGGATGCCTCCCCATTTCGCGTACATGAACGACAGCGCCGAGAACACCGCTTCGGGCAGCGAGAGCGTCGCCTGCCAATCCCCGTATGTGACCACGTTGCGCAGGGGCGGCGCGAAGAACAGCGCCATCCACAGAAGGCAGGCTCCTACGATCAGGCCGAGGCCGAGGCCGACGGTTCGCGGGGTCACCGTGGCGCGCTGCGCTTGCGGGCTGCGGAAGATGCGGCACAGGCCGTAGCATGCCATCCCGATGCCGCAGACGAACGCGCCGTTGGGGTGGCCCATTGCCACCGCGACGAGCCCTATCGCGGTTCCTGCGGCGATCTTCGCGCGGTTTTGCGCCCCTTTCGCCTCGATTGCGCCGACGAACAGCGCCAAAACGGCGGGGACGAGCGCATAGGACAGCAGGTTGGGAAAAAGCTGTCCCCTTGTGAGGAAGCCCCATGGGAAAATGGCGAACGCCAAGGTGAACAGGCTTCCGGCGAGCACCACGCCCTGTTTTTCCGGAGCCGCCGTGCTCAGCAAGAGGTGCATTCCCAAAGGGAGCACCGCGCAGCAGGTCGCCAACGTGAGCGCGTTGGTCGCGGTGTCGACGCTGTCGCCGACGGCGGATGCGGCGATGGCGGCGACGATGTGCCAAGCGGCGGGGTAGAATGCCCCTTCCGTCCCTTCGGCGAGGAAGGGTCCGCAGTTCAGGATGGAGTAGGTTCCCGAATCCAAGAAGGCGCGCACTAGCGAAAGGTGCGCCGTGGTGTCGTATTTCCGGGCGAACGAATCGGGGCCGTCGATGGCGGTGAGGAACATCGTCGCGCACACGACGAGCGCGACCGCAACGTAGAGGGCCTGTTCATGCCAAACCGATTTTCCCGACAAGGGGAGGACATCCGTGTCGCCGTTCGCCGCGACGCCCTTGCGGCGCGCGCTCCGGCATGCCGCGTACACGACGAGGGCTATAACCAGCTCCGCCGCAAGCAGCGTCAGAGCGGGGCAGGCTACGCCCGCCGCCGCGAGGGCGATGCCGATGACGACGATCAAGGGGATGCTTGATGCAGGAGCCGCTGCGAGAGCGGCGGCAGGCGCGAAGTTCAAAGCGCGGCCGATGAGGTAGCCCGGCGCGTAGAGTGCGATTGCGACGACGAGGAATGCGAGGGCGAATTCCGCCATAATGCTCCAATCGATTGCCGATGCCGCTATGCGGCGATTCACCGTTGCCGTTGCAAGTATAGGGCATCGCCCGGGGCGCGATTCGAAGGAGCGGCGGGATGGATGCCGAACGCGGCACGTGGGTCCATGCCGTCTCCGCCCCGCGTTCGTCCGACATCGGTGGGGTTAGGACTCCTCGATCGCCTCGATCTCGTAGAGGCGCATGTCGCCTTCGCTGAGGATGAGCTCGAAACCCGGCGTCTCCGGGGTGATCGACTCGATGCCCGCCCAGTTTTCGGCCTTGTAGCGTTTCTCGTCGGATCTTGTGGGGTTGTCGCTTGAAAGGTCATCGAGTATTAGCAGGTAACGGGCGTCGAGCTCGCGCAGCGTCTGCTGCACCTCCTGGTCGGTGGCGACTTGGTTCAGCTTCGTTCGTATAAGGGCCGCTTCCTCGCCGTCCGCCCGCGCCCCGGTGTTGGACGAGCGCCGGTAATACGTGTTGATGCCTTCGACGCCGTAGCTCCAGCAGCTCCCGTCGCTCGGCACGTTGATGACGAGCGCGTCCTCGGGCAGCACCTCGTCCATGATCTTTCGAATGAACTCGTCCTCCTCGGCGGTGAGGCCGTTCTCCCACGAGTAGCGCGTGCCTATCTGGTGGTTTATGCTCGACAGGCTCAGATAGACCTGCCTATCCCGGTAATCGACGTGGATGGGGGTGAACTGGAGCAGCGCGAAAACGATCGTGACGATGACGCCGATCGCCCCTGCATACCATGCTGTCGATTTGCCGGGCTTCTTCCGCGCGAGCGCCCTCCTCATCCATGCGGCGATCCATGCCAGGCCAAGCGATGCCACGGGGATCGCGAAAAGCGCGCACATGGCTCCGGTGCGGTTGTAATCGGTGTACCAGAAGCCGATGAGGAGCTGCTTGACGGGGCTGTCGGTCGAAGTGCCGATGATGTGGGCGACGAGCGCGACGAGGTAGACGACCGTCAGCCAGAGGTAGCGCCGATCCCGCAGCGTCTTCACGATGCCGACTACCGTGAACAGCGTGAGCAGGGGCTGCACGCCCTGGCGAACGGAGAACATGAAGAAGGGGCTGCTCGCCAGCGCCTCGAAGGGCGAAAGCGATGCCTCCCACGTGTAGTTCACCACCGACTGCAAAAACGGCATGTTGTACATCACCACCCAGAGGGCGCAGGCGGACGCGAATAGGGCGACGGCGGCAACGACCCTGCCGGCGGAGATTCTCGGCTTGTCCTCGTCAGGGGCGAAGAACAGGCGGCTTACGGCGTAGGCTACGATGAGGATGCCGAGCGTGAACACCCCGTTGGGCTGCGTGAGGGCGATGCTTACGAATCCGAGCAGCACGGCCGCCGCAAGCTTCATCTTGTCCGCCGACCGCGTTGCGTCGGGGATGCCGGCGAACGCTGCGAGGACGGCCGGTACGAAGATGAACGCGGCCATGTTCGGCAGCAGCTGGCCCCACACGACGAAACCCCAGGGGAAGCCGCAGAACGCGAGGACGAGGATCGACCCGGCGATAATCACGGGCTTGTCGCGGCGGAAGACCTTCTCGAACAGGCACAGCATCCCCAAGGGGAACGCGAGCACGAGGAACACCGTGATGGAGGCGTTGAAGGAAAGGGCGACCGAGCCTCCGGTGATCGAGGCGAGCAGCGCGCAGACGACATGCCATGCCGCCGGATAGTACCCGGTGCTATCGAGGTTCTGGTCGAGGAACGAGCTGGTGTGCAGGGTCGAGAAAGTGCCGGTGTCCATGAAGCCCCGCGTCAGGGAAAGGTGGACGGTGCTGTCGTCGTTGCGCGAGAAGGAGTAGGGGCCGTCTATCCCCAAGAGGTACACGATGAGGAAAACCACCAGGGAGACGGCGACGTACAACGCGGCGATGCGCACCAGCTCGCGCGAGGCGAGGCGGGGTCGAAGGAGGTCGCTCGCGCCTTTGCCCGCGAACCTGCGCGCAACGAATGCGAGGAGGCTGAGCACGATCACGGAAAAGATGATCGCCCAAGGAGGGCAGGGCCTTGCGACCTCGTAGGCGACCACGCCCGCCACCGTGAACAGCATCATGGAGAAGACAGGGGCTATCGCCACGGAGGCGAACCGGCTGAAGGGGAACGAGCGTGCCAGAAGATAGCCGGGTATGTAGAGAAGCGCGATGCAGGCTAGGACGGCGAACAGGTATGCGAGCCACATGGCTTTCTCCTCGTCGGTAGTTTCGTTGGGTTGCTTTCGCAGTATGTGCCGTCGCGGCGGCGCGCTATGGCACTTCCGCTAGATTATAGCGTTGGGGCGGGAGTCCGCGCCGCATCGAAGGTTAACAGCGGATGACATCGCTCGTGCGCGGCGGCGTCGGGTGGAGCGCGTGCTAGTATTCCGCTAGCGAGCGAAAGGACACCCCATGGCTGAAAGCTATCGTATCTGCCTTCTTCCCGGCGACGGCATCGGGCCCGAGATCATCGCCGAGGGGGTGAAGGTCCTGCAGGCGGCGGGGGAGCGGTTCGGCATCGGCTTCTCCTACGAGGAGGCGCTGATCGGCGGCGCCGCCATAGACGCGTGCGGCACGGCGCTGCCCGAGGCGACGCTCGACGCCGCGCTCGGCTGCGACGCGGTGCTGCTCGCGGCGGTGGGCGGCCCGAAATGGGACACGACCGATCCCGCAAAACCTCGTCCCGAGCAGGGGCTCTTGGGCATACGGAAGCAGCTGGGGCTCTACACCAACCTGCGCCCGGTGCGGATCTTCCCGGCGCTGGCGGGTGCCTCCACGCTCAAGCCCGAGATCGTCGACGGCGTGGACATGATGATCGTGCGCGAGCTGACGGGCGGCCTGTACTTCGGCCGTCGCGAGCGCGTGTACGGCGAGCCGGGCTGCGCGGCGGGCGGCGCGCCCGGGCAGCGCGCCTTCGACACCATGGAGTACCGGGAGTACGAGGTCGAGCGCATCGCTCGCCAGGCGTTCGACGCCGCACGGAAGCGCCGCGGCAAGGTGACGAGCGTCGACAAGGCCAACGTGCTGGAGACCAGCCGCATGTGGCGCGAGGTGGTCCACCGCATCGGCGAACGGGATTACCCCGACGTGGAGCTGGAGGACTTGCTGGTGGACAACGCCGCCATGCAGCTGATCAGCCGCCCCGCCGATTTCGACGTCGTCGTGACCGAGAACATGTTCGGCGACATCCTCTCCGACGAGGCGGCGCAGATCACCGGGTCGCTGGGCATGCTGGCAAGCGCGAGCCTGGGCGACGGCACGGCGCTGTACGAGCCCAGCCACGGCAGCGCGCCCGACATCGCGGGGCGCGGCATCGCCAACCCGCTGGCGCAGATACTGTCCGTCGAGATGATGCTGCGCTACAGCTTCGATGCGGCTGAGGCGGCGGATGCGGTGAGGCGTGCGGTCGAGGCCGTGCTCGACGACGGATGGCGGACGGCGGACATCCGCGACGCCTCGACGCCTGAGGGCCGCGTGGTGGGGACGGCGCGGATGGGCGACTTGGTCATCGAGCGCCTGTAGGTGTATCCTTGACGGAAAGGCGACGATGCTCGAGGAGGTGCGCGGTGGCCGATCGGACGATCGAAACGGGCGGTGCTGACGGCCGTCCGGCATCGGGCGCCGGCGCATGCCCCGGCCAACCGGCGCGCCGCCCCTGCTGCCGCAGGCGCGGAGGGGGCGGGGGGGCTTTGGTGGAGCCCGCCGCTTTGGCCGCGCTGCTCTCGGCGGGCGGCTACGGCTACGATATGAGGCGGACCATCCTGGAGATGTCCGACGGCAAGGTGGACGTGGATACCGGCGGCCTGTACCGCAGCCTGCGCAGGCTCGAGGACGAAGGCGCCGTCGCGTCGCGCTGGGTGGAGGACTGCTCCGGTCCGCGTCGACGCGAATACGAGCTCACCGAGACAGGCGTCGCGCTGGCGAGGCAATGGCTTTCGACCCTTCGCGAGCGCAAGCGCCTCGACGAACTGCTGGTCGAGCTGCTGGAATCGGGGCTATCGGCCTCGCAGGGAGACGGCGGCGGGCTTTCGGAAGGCTGACCGGCCGGCATGCCCCCAATCGATCCGAATCCGATCCGCGCGAAGGAGGCGCCGATGGACAGCCATGCCGCCGGCGACGGCGTCTACCGCATAGCCGGGATGCGCGGCCGCATATTCGGCTCGAGTCGCGTCCTGTCCGATGCCGTCCCGGGGCTGCCCGACGCCCCCGCCCCCTTCCCTTCGGCGTTGCACGGGGCGGAACCCGCCGGCCCGCTTCATCCCTCCAGCAAAAACGGGGCCGTCCGGGACCTGTCCGCGATGATATCCCTCCTCGAATCCGCCATCTCCGCAGCTGCGGGCAGCGAGGCGCCGCCGGCAGCCGACGGCTCGGAGCTCCGCGATTCGCCGGAGCGGTCGTACGGGTGGGTGTGCCGGTCGTTGCCGGCCCCCGATCCCGTGGGGCGCTACGTCGTCGAGTTCATCGGGGAGCGGAAGGTGCGCATACTGGCGTATGTCGACGGATTCGGCCGTGCGTTCTCTACCGATGAGCCGCTGGATGCGCCGCCCGCGCGCGAGCCCGACTTGCAGTTCGCGCGGTTCGACGATCAGCCCGAACGCGGGGTTTTGAACGGCTGCGTCGAGGCGAAGGCCGCAGACGGGCGGTGGTTCGAGGCGGCGCTGTTCCGGCGCGAGGGCGGCCGCTACGCCCTTCGCGACACCTGGTTCGACTTCGGGGGCAACGGTGAGGGGCTGTCCTATCCGGATGCCATGGCGCGCTGCTACCTGGCGTTCGTGCACCGGCCGTCGCTGGGGGCCCCGGAGGTCCCGGCGCGGGGGTTCGGCGGCATCGAGGAGCTGTTCGACCGCCTTCCGGCGCTGGCCGCCCTGCGCAAGGCGCGAAGCGATATCATGCGGGCGCATTGGGACCCCGCGCTGAAGCCCCCCGTGCTGGCGTTCGCGCTGGCGCGCTGGCTGGAGGATGCGGGGCTGGACTCGCTCGCGTTGGCGCCTGCGGATGCGCTGCGCCTGGTGCGGACGGCCCGTTACGCCGACATCTACTATCTCGGCACGAACGAGGCGGGCAAGGGGCTGCCGGTGGGCTGCGTGTGGGCGCTGCAGAATGCGCTGAACCGCTTCCTGCTGGTGAAGGAGGAGCTGGGCGAGAGGGCCTCGATCGCCGATGAGGCGGAGGTCCTCGCCTGCGATCAGGGGATCGTCGAGACGTTCGCGCAGCGCCCCGTCGAGGAATGCCTCCACGCCGTCGACGACGACGGCTCCGCCGATGGGGCGGATGCCGAGCGCGGCCCCGACCCGGCGGTTCGAGGCGAATGGGACCTGCGCTGCGCGCTCGCCCGCGAGGCCGAGCTGCTTCGCGCCCCGCTTCGCTTCGAGGTGGCGTTCCGCGCCGATGTCGAAGCGGGCATCGTGGGGATGCGCGCGCTCGTGCCCGGCGTGTCCATGATGCCATCGCGGTTTTGGGACGAGTCCTCCTGCGATATCGGCGAGGCGACCGAGTCCGACCGCAACGATCAGGCGGTGCGCTATGCCGAGCATCTGGCGATCCTGTTCGCCGCGAAGGCGTTTGCGGCAAGCCCCCGCGTCGAGCGCTTCGAGTTCGCCGCCTACGCGATCGCGGACAGCGTGTCGGCGGGCGGGGCGGAGCAGATCCTGTCGGCGTTCGGGGAGGGCGGCTCCGATGGGCACGAAGACGGCGAGCCCCCGGTCCTCCCGGACCTGTTCGTCGCGTTCGGCAGGGAAGGGTTCTTCGAGGGCGCGGAAGCCGCCGCTGCCGGCGAGCCCTACGGGTTCGCATCGTCGTTCGGCGCCGCGTTTGCCAGCAACGCCTCCGACCCGGTTTCGTTCGCATCCTCGGACCCGTTCCGCTCGCTGGCATCGCTGCCGTCCGCCCGCCATCGCGCCGATTCGCCCGAATGCCGCGACGCCGAGCTTCCTCCGGCGGCCCAAGCGGTGCTGGGCGCGCGCTGGATGCACGATCTGCGCATCGACTCCGACGCCCTCCACCGCCGCCTGGCCGAGCGCTTGGCGAACCGCCTGTCGCGCACGAAGAGCGCGACGGACGCCATCCACGTCGTCATGCGCCAGCGGGATCGCGCCGACGATCCCTTCGTCGACCGCGCCTGCGCCCGCCTGATGGCGGCTTTGGCGGAAGGGGCGGCGGATCCGAGCGACCAGAACACCGTGGTGGACAGCTTCATGGGCGACGACCCCTGCCGCGACGCCATCCGCCGCGCCCAGGCGCTGGTGGGGGCGGGCGATGCCGATGGCGCCGCGCACATCCTCTCGGAGGCGGCATGGGAGGCGGAAGGCGGCGGCCGCTACGCCGACGACGCCGAGGTGGTCCATCGCGGCTTCGACGGCTACGTTTCGCGCGTTCTGTACAACTTGGCGCGCTCCGGATCCCTCCCTCGCTTCGGCGGATTCGCGCAAGCGGATCGCGACAGGTTGGTCGAGCTGGTGCCCGGCACGCTGGTCAGCTGCCATCTGGAGGCGGTCAAGCTGCTGGAGCGCTCGTTCTCGGGCATGGATTCGGCGCTTGCCCACGCCCGGCGCGCGGTTGAGCTGGCGCCCGCCTCGCCGACCCCGCGCTGCCTCCTCGCGCGCGTCTACATGCTCATGGGGGACATGGCAAGCGCGACGGCTTCGCTGGAGAAGGCGCTTTCGTTGGCGACCCAGTCCTCCGACATCGCCGTGGCGTACTACCAGCTTGCTTACACCCGCTGGAAGGCGGGGGATGCCCGCGCGGGCGCCGCCTGCTACGCGAAGTCGATGATGACCGCGCCCATCATGGCGGCGCAGGCGGCGGTGGAGCTTCAGGACCTCCTCGGCGAGGAGGGGCTCGGCCTGCCCCGCGGCCCGGACGTCGACGGCGAGCTGGAGCGCCTGGGGGTGCCGCTCGCCCCCGACCCCGATGTGCTCGATGCGCTGCAGGTGGCCGCCGCCGGCGCGGTGGACGCGGACCTGTTCCCGGTCGCGCGCTCCCTTTTGGCGACGTGCCTGCATTACCGCCCCGACGATGCCTTGATGGGGGTCCTGCGATCGCTCGATGCCCTTGCGTGAGCATCTTGCGAGCGGGCGCCCTCCGGCTTCGATCGTGCGCTACAATGGCACGGTTCGAACGGCGCCGATCGGCGCAGGGCATTACGGAGGACACGCATGGCGATACGAGCACCCAAGGGCACGCAGGACATCCTGCCCGACGAGCTGCGCTTCTGGACGCGGTTCAAGCAGACGGCGGCATCCATCTTCGGGAGGTACGGCTACCAGCCCATCGAGACCCCCCTCATCGAGCAGACCGACCTGTTCGTGCGCGGCATCGGCGAGGCGACCGACGTGGTGTCCAAGGAGATGTTCACGGCGATTTCCGGCGACAACCTGAAGAAGCTTTTGGGCGGCGGGTCGCTCGAGGCGAAAAGCCGCCTGAGCCTGCGGCCCGAAGGCACCGCCGGCGTCGTGCGCGCCGTCGTGCAGCACGATCTGGTCCCGCAGGGCGCCGCCCCGGCGAAGCTCATGTACGCGGGCCCGATGTTCCGCGCGGAAAACGTCCAGAAGGGCCGCCAGCGCCAGTTCAATCAGGTCGGCGTGGAGTGCTTGGGCGCCGAGGACCCCACGGTGGATGCCGAGGGGATCATCATGACCATGCGCTTCTTCGATGCGGTGGGCATCCCCTCTTCCTCGATCCGCCTGCTTCTGAACTCCATGGGCTGCGCCGAGTGCCGTCCCGCCTATCGCGACGTGGTGAAGGCGTACATGGACGAGCATGCCGACGAGCTGTGCGACGATTGCAAGCGACGCGCCGAGACGAACCCGCTGCGCGCGTTCGATTGCAAGAAGGAGGCGTGCTCGGCCGTCATGGACGGCGCGCCGAAGATCGCCGATTACCTGTGCGACGATTGCCGCGAGCATTACGAGACCGTGAAGCGCCTGGTGGAGGCTGCGGGCATTTCCTTCATCGAGGACCCGCGCTTGGTGCGCGGCCTCGACTACTACACGCGCACCGTGTTCGAGGTCCAGGTGACCGACGGCATGGGCAGCCAGAACGCCATCGGCGGCGGCGGACGCTACGACAAGCTGGCCGAGGAGGTGGGCGGGCGCCCGACTCCCGGGTTCGGCTTCGCCTTGGGCTACGAGCGCTGCCTTCTGGCGCTGCAGGCGGCGGGGATGGAGCTCCCCGGGCGCCCGCCTTGCGACATATTCGTGGCGTGCGTCGACGATTCCGTTCGCGAGATGGCGTTCCGCATTGCCCAGGCGGCGCGCGACGCCGGCCTGACCGCCGAGGTGGACCATCAGCGCCGGAGCCTGAAGAGCCAGTTCAAGCTCGCCGACAAGCTGGACGCCGTGCTGGTGTTCGTGCTGGGGCCCGAAGAGCTTGCCGCCGGTTCGGTGAAGGTCCGCAACATGCAGACGCATCGCGAGAGGACCATCGAGCTTTCCGTCCTGCGCTCCATCATCAGGGCGTTTCTGGACACGCCCGCAGACGCGGGGAACGCAGCCGCCTCGGCAGCCGCCCTGGGGGAGCTGCTCGATCGCGAGTAGCTCCCCGCCCCGTGCGGCGGCGCGGGGCGCGGAAACGGGCTCCGGGCGGCTCCGGCCGACGCTGGCGGCGCGATTCGCGCTGCTTGTGGGTCTTGCCTGGATATTACGCCGGTCGCCTGCGCGCCTGTAGTAAACTGATCCGGTTTGAACAACCGTTGGATTTGCAAGGACTTAACCATCATGACCGACTTCATGAACGAATACTGCATGCACACCGCCACGTGCGGCGAGCTGCGCCGCGAGGACATCGACCGCGAGGTGGTGCTGGCCGGTTGGGCGTGGCACACGCGCGACCACGGCGGCCTGATCTTCATCGACCTGCGCGACCGTGACGGCTACACCCAGGTGGTCGTCGACCCCGATTGCGTCACGCCCGAGGAGTTCGCCGAGGCGGAGCATCTGGGCCGCGAGTACGTGATCAAGGCGGCCGGCCGCGTGCGCTACCGCGGCGACGAGGGCGTGAACCCCAACATGGCCACCGGCGAGATCGAGGTGCTGTGCACGTCGCTTGAGGTGCTGAACACGTCGGTCACCCCGCCGTTCTCCATCGAGGACGGCATCGGCACGGACGAGACCATGCGCATGAAGTGGCGCTACCTGGACATCCGCCGCCCCGAGATGATGGCCAACCTGATGCTGCGCCACAAGGTCGCCCAGGCGATGCGCGGCGCGCTGAACGAGCGCGGCTTCATGGAGGTGGAGACGCCCATCCTGGCCAACTCCACGCCCGAGGGCGCGCGCGACTACATCGTTCCCAGCCGCACCAACCCCGGCAAGTTCTTCGCGCTTCCGCAGAGCCCCCAGCAGTTCAAACAGATGCTGATGTGCGCTGGCGTCGAGCGCTACTACCAGATCGCCCGTTGCTTCCGCGACGAGGACCTGCGCGCCGACCGCCAGCCCGAGTTCACGCAGGTGGACATCGAGATGTCGTTCGTCGAGGGCGAGGACGTCATGGACATGATGGAAGGCGTCATGTCCGAGGTGCTGGCTGCCGTGGGCGTGGAGCATCAGTTCCCGCTTCTGCGCATGCCCTACGCCGAGGCCATGGAGCGCTTCGGCTGCGACCGCCCCGACATCCGCTTCGGCATGGAGCTGGTCAACCTGACCGAGATCGTGCGCGGGTGCGGCTTCGGCGTGTTCGCGAAGGCCGTCGAGGCGGGCGGCGTGGTCAAGGCCATCAACGTCAAGGGCGCCGGCGACTGGAGCCGCGGCGAGATCGACAAGCTGGGCGACATCGCCTCCGCCAACGGCGCCAAGGGCATGGCCTGGATCGCCTACACCACCGACGGCAAGGAGAAGAGCCCCATCATCAAGTTCTTCGACGAGGAGACCTACGCCAAGATGAAGGAGGCCCTGGGCGTCGAGCCGGGCGACCTGGTGCTGTTCGCCGCCGACAAGGCGAAGGTGGCCAACACCGTGCTGGCCGCGTTGCGCCTGCACATGGCCGACGCGATGGACATCCCGCGCGAGGGCCATGCGCTGCTGTGGGTCGTCGACTTCCCGATGTTCCACTACGACGAAGACGAGAAGAAGCTCTCCGCCGAGCACCATCCGTTCACGATGCCGGCCAAGGAGGATCTGGACAAGCTGGAAAGCGACCCGCTGACCGTGGGCAGCTACAGCTACGACCTGGTCATGGACGGCTTCGAGGTGGGCGGCGGCACGATCCGCATCCACAACGCCGACCTGCAGCGCCGCGTGCTGCGCTGCTGCGGCCTGGACGACGAGCAGATCGAGGAGAAGTTCGGCCATCTGATCCATGCTCTCGAGCTGGGCGCGCCCCCGCACGGCGGCATCGCGCTGGGTCTCGACCGCCTGGTGATGCTGCTGGCCGGCGCGGATTCCATCCGCGACGTCATCGCGTTCCCCAAGACCAGCTCCGCCAGCGACCCGATGACGGGCGCCCCGTCCGAAGTCACCGGCCGCCAACTCAAGGATGTGTCCCTGCGCCTGTTGTAGGCCGGCGAACGCGACATCCCGCATCCGAAGTGGCGCCCTGCGAGCCAAGATGGCTTGCAGGGCGTTTTTCGTTTCCCTCAGTCCAAGTCCCAGCCCAAGTCTAGGCATAAGCTTCAATTCTTCTGCTGCGCGGGCGGAATCGTGCACGTCGAAAGCGATTTGCCAGCTCGATGCGAATTATCTCCGTCATGCACGGTCATCCGTCGTCCATGCCGCCTCTCGATTGGGATGGGCCTGCATAGGGCCTGCTCATAGGTTCGAAGCTTGTACCAAGAGAAAAGATGACCGTGCATGCTGCGAGAAACTTTCAAGCACGTGGCTACTTTTAATCAGCATGCACGGTCGCTTGCCATCTGGATGATAGGGATCCTGATTCGACGCGCTGATACCGGGAAAGCTGCGATTCGATGTTTCGACGAAAGCTGAAACCACCCTTTTCGCTGCCGACTGGATGAAAGCGCCCTTGGGCGGAGGGTGCTCGGAGCGATGGGCAGTTGAGGCGGACAGCGCGGGTCGAACATGTTGGCTCAGTGTTGGAAAGAGGTTGGATTTCAAGGTGGTCCGGATGGAAAAACCGATGATGCGCCAACGTCCCGCGCGTGAGATGGGGGAGGTAAGGTTCCCCTATGGAAGCGCCATTGTCCCACATATCCGCCGCGCGTTACTGGCTTGCCTACGGTTTGCAGGGCATTCCTCGCGTGGTCGCGCGGGTTCCCCTGCCGCTATCTGCCGCTTCGCGCTCGCCGATGCTGGATGGCGCCGGCGGTCGAGGCAAGGCTTTCCCTGCGTGCTCTCTCGAAGGATTCGAAGCTCCTTCGGAAAGCGCAATCGAGTTTTACGAGTCGCTCGGGTTCTTGGGAGGAAGGCTGCATTTTGCAGTGAACGATCCGGATGAACGGCGGACGCGTCGCGGGATCATCGTGCACTCGTTTCGGAAGGGCTTTCCTGACGGTTCCGTCCTCCGTTTGTCGAATGGCGCGACGATCTGCTCTCCGGAGCTGACGTTCGTGCAAATGGGATCCGCCCTGCCGCCCGTTCGCCTTGCGTGCTTCGGGATGTGCTTGTGCGGCATATTCGCCGTCGACCCATCGACGGAAAGCGCCTCCGATCGAGGCGCGCTCGAGGGCGTCTCCCATCGCTTGCCTCGGCGGGACGCTCTTGCGGAGAAAGCGCGGATCGCCTCTTTCGTCGAATCCCATAGGTGCTTGGTGGGTAGCGGAAATGCGAGAAAAGCGTTGCGCCTTATGGTGGAGAGAAGCCGCTCCCCCATGGAGAGCGCTACCGCGTTGATGCTCGCTGCTCCAGCGAGCATGGGCGGCTATGCACTTCCATGCCATCGTTGAACTGCCGGATCGACCTCCCTGCATGGCTTCACGGAGGCGTTGGGTCCTGCGGAAGGAACAGTTTCGGCTCGAAGCCTTATGCGGAATGCGATTTCCTATTCTCCCATGGGGGCAGGACGCTGCTTGCCGACTACCATGGCGGGTGGGCCCATAGCGGCGAGGGGAACGTCCATCACGATTCGCTCAGGGCGAATGCTTTCGAAAGCCTCGGCTACCCCTATTTCGTCATCACCAAGCAGCAGGTGTTCGATCTTGTTTTGCTCGACAAACTGGTGGATCAGATCAGAGCGGCTTTGAAGATTCGTTTCAGGACGACGGTAAAGGATTACGATCGCAAGAAAAAGGCCTTGCACGATCAGCTTATCGACGTGATGGGGCGCGATCTTTACGATGTGCTTGGAAGCCCCGATGGAAGAACGCAGCGAAGCGATTTGAGCGAGCCGTCCGACGCTTTGCATCGTGCATAGCGTCGGTTTCTCGCGATGAGGTTCGGAAAAAGAGTCGCCATGCACGGTCAACCTGTTGATTTCAGGGCCGGGCGCCTGCTTACGTCTGGAAAGCACCTGATGGGAAAAGGTTTCGTGCATGCCATCAATAATAGGACCGTGCATTTCGGGGATTATCCGCATCGTTGCGGCGAATCCGTTTCGAAATGCACGATCCGGGGGTGCGTCTGGCGCCGGCATGCGCTCGGTCAGCGCCGGCCTTGGGCGCGGAGCTTCTCCATGTCGGAGTCGGCCATGCCCTGGGTGGGGTCTTGGCGCTTGGCGTGCATGGGGTCGTCGGGGTCGCTCCACAGGCGTTCAGCGACTGGGGCCCATGCCTCGATGGAGTCGCGGTACTTCGCGCACAGGTCGCGGGCGCTCTCCTTGGCCTGCAGGTCGGTGGAGTGCGCGCCGGTGCGTTCGACCATCTCGGCCAGCACGTTCTGGTTCTCCAGGATGGGGCAGGGGCGCAGTAGGTTGTCGTTGAACGGCTGCCCGTCGTGGTAGGCCATGAAGAGGGGCGATTTCAGCGCGTCGAGCAGCGAGCTTTCGCGGATGTTGGCGTTGGCGTAGTGGGCGAACACGCACGGTTCCACGTCGCCCGCCGCATTGATGTGCAGATAGCGCCGCCCGCCCGCGATGCAGCCGCCCACGAACTCGCCGTCGTTCTGGAAATCGAGCGTGAACAGCGGTTTTTCCTGGCGCATCCGGCGCACGAAACGGTACAGGTGCTCGCGCTGCCCGGGCGTCACCATCAGGTCGGTGGGCGCGTCGACGCCTACGGGGAAGTACGTGAAGATCCACGCGAACAGCACGCCTTGGCCGATCATCCAGTCGAAGAACTCCTCGGACGCGATCGAGTCCGCATTCGCGCTCGTGTAGCAGCATGACACGCCGAACGGCAGCCCGTGCTCGCGCAGCAGCTCGAACGCGCGGGTCACCTTGCCGAACGTCCCCTCGCCGCGGCGGCCGTCGGTGGCGGCTTCGAACCCCTCCACGCTGATGGCGGGGACGAAATTCTTGACGCGGATCATCTCCTGGCAGAACTCCTCGTCGATGAGGGTGCCGTTGGTGAACGAGAGGAACGCGCAGTCGGGATGCGCCTCGCACAGGCGGATGAGGTCCCGCTTGCGCACAAGCGGCTCGCCGCCGGTGTAGATGTAGACATGCGTGCCCAGCTCCTTGCCTTGGCGGATGATCGAGTCGAGCTCGTCGTAGCTGAGGTTGAGGTTGCGCCCGTACTCGGCCGCCCAGCAGCCGGTGCAGTGCAGGTTGCAGGCGCTCGTGGGATCCATCAGCACCGCCCAAGGGATGTTGCAGCCGTGCTTCACGCGGTTCTTCTCCTGCTCGGGCCACGCCATCAGGTTGGCGTCGACGATGAACGTGCGCAGCAGCGCATCGCGCACCTCGGGATTGAGGTCGAGCGCCTTCATGATGAGCCGGTACCAGTTGTTCTGGCTGTCGATGGCGGTGCGGAACGCCTTGCGCTGGCTAGGGAACAGGTCGTCGGGCGCCGCCTCGTCCAGCAGGTCCATGATCTTGCGGACGTGGTTCTCCGGGTCGTCCAAAAGGTAGTCCACGGCCTTGTTGTACGCAGCTCGCTTCACATGATCGGTCGCCTTCATCTTCGATCCTTCCTCCCCGCTTCGGGGCCGCTTCCCACCGCTAGGAGGGCGCGGCGGGAAGCTCCATCGCCGGAAACCGTGCGGTTCCGGACGGTGGTTGCTCGTGTTATGCATCAAGTGTTGAACATCAACAAGTGTGGATTATAATGCGGAAGGAAGCGCTCGGCGCATGCTCCACGCGATCTCGCCGGGCTATTCAACGCTTCATGCGAAATCGGAGAATTGGAAGGGGAGGGCGGGCCCGATGGTGGAACGCAACAAGCTCGCGGAGGCGCGCGAGGCCGGGGTCGATCGCAAGGACAAGCGGGTCGCGCGCACCGAGAAGGCCATCCGCGCGGCGTTCTTCAAGCTGCTTGCCGACGTCGATTACGAGAAGATCAGCGTGTCGGCGCTTTCGCGCGAAGCGGGGGTCGACCGCAAGACATTCTACCTTCACTACAAATCGATCGACGCGCTCGCCGACGAGCTTCTGCGCGAGCGCGCGCGTTTGATGGTGCGCTCGCTCATCGACGGGCTACACGCGCGGGAATGCGATCGCTCATCGGAGCCGCTCAAAATCGCCGAGCTGTCCTCGGCTTTCTGGGGCGAGTTCGCGTCGGATATGCCGCATCTGCGAAGCCAGATGAGGCATCTGCCCATGGAGATGGTGCTTGATCGCCTGCCCGACATGCTCACCGAGGCATTCGTCGAGGATGGGCGCCTCGCCGGAGAGATGCCATCCGATATGCCGAAGTGCTACGAGCAGCTTTGTGCCGCGTTTGTCGGGGCGGGCATGATAGCCCTGTTCAGGCGGTGGCTGCTCTTCGATTCCGAGGATGCGACGCTCGAGGAGGCGGCTGCGTTATCGGAGATGCTGGTGTTCGACGGCCTGCACGGCGTGACGAAGGTCCCGATGCCCTAGCCGGATCGCGTTGAAGGCAGAGCGGGGGTGGAACGGGTGGAGCGCGGAGCCGCCCCCCGGCCCGCCCCCGTCCCGCCTGCGAGCGTGCACATCTGTGCTTTTTGCTTGCAACGGGCCCGCCGCATGCTCGCGGCGGGCGGTTTGGCTATACTGGCAAGCTGTTACGAGTGCCTCGAATGGGCTTGGGCGGCGCCAAGTTCCGAACCTGGTCAGGTCCGGGAGGAAGCAGCCATAAGGGACCGCTGACGAGCGCCCATGCCTATTCGAGGCACTCGCGTGTCGCCGGCCGGATGACCGGCGACACGCGCATCTAGGCGAAAGGCATTCATGGAGATCATCGATTTCTTCGTCAACCTGCTGTCGGATCCGCGCGGGGCGATAGCGGGCTGGATCATCACACTCGGCCCGGTCATGGTGTACACGCCGCTGTGGCTCATCGTGTTCGTCGAGACCGGCCTGGTGTTCTTCCCGTTCCTGCCGGGCGATTCGCTGCTGTTCGCGGCGGGCGTGTTCTCGGCCGACGGCGGCGGCTTGCATGTGGTGGCCACGCTTCTGGTCTTCTACACCGCGGCCATTCTGGGCAACACGTCGAACTACTGGATAGCCCGCTTCTTCGGCAAGCGCATCATCGATTCGGGCAAGGTGAAGGCGCTCACGCCCGAGCGCATGGCCAAACTCGACGAGTTCTTCGAGAAGTACGGCGGGCTCACCATCGTCATCACGCGCTTCATGCCGTTCTTCCGCACGTTCGCCCCGTTCATCGCGGGCACCGGCCATATGAACTTCGCCAAGTTCACGCTGTTCAACTGCATCGGCGGCATCGCATGGGTCAGCTTGTTCGTGCTGGTGGGCTACTTCTTCGGCGGCGTGCCGTTCGTCCAGGAGCACTTCGAGGTCATCGTCTTGGGCATCGTGGCGGTGTCGGTGGCGCCCGCGATCATCGGCGCGGTGAAGGCCGCCTTGGGTTCGCGCAAGGGCAAGGCTGCGGAGGCGGAGGACGCCCGGTAGGGCTCGATAGCGAATTCGCGGAGAGCGCGGGGTTGCGCCCTCGCCGCGAGGCAAGTGGGTTACCATGGGAGGCGTCCTTTTCGGAGGGCGCCTCCCGTCGTTTCGGCGCGTCGCGGCGGGAATCGATCGGGGAAAGGTGGCGTGGATGGCGGAGTCGCTGTACAGGAAATATCGACCGCAGATCTTCGAGGACGTGGTCGGCCAGGAGCACATCGAGCGCACGCTGAAGAACGCCATCGAGCAGGACAAGGTGAGCCATGCCTACCTGTTCTGCGGGCCGCGCGGAACCGGCAAGACCACCACGGCGCGCCTGCTTGCGAAGGCGCTGCTATGCGAGAAGGGCCCCACGCCCGATCCCGACGGAACGTGCGACGACTGCCGGATGATCGCCAACGGCGAGCACCCCGACGTCAACGAGCTGGACGCCGCCAGCCGCACCGGCGTTGAGAACGTGCGCGAGGAGATCATCGGGCGCGTGCAGTTCGCCCCCACGCGCGGCCGCTACAAGGTCTACATCATCGACGAGGTCCACATGCTGTCGCCGGCAGCGTTCAACGCCCTGCTGAAGACGCTGGAGGAGCCGCCGAGCCACGTGGTGTTCATCCTGTGCACCACCGACCCCCAAAGCGTCCCCGAGACGATCCACTCGCGCTGCCAGCGCTTCGATTTCAGGCGCATCTCCATCGAGGCGATGGTGTCGCGCCTCGGCGCGATATGCGTGGCGGAAGGCGTGGAGTTCGAAGGGGAGGCGCTCGACCTCATCGCGCATCGCGCCGACGGCGGCATGCGCAACGCCCTCACCTCCTTGGAGCAGGTGATCGTCTTCTCCGATGGGGCCGTGACGCTGGAGGCCGCCGAGCGGGTGCTGGGGTCGCTGGATTCGAGCGACTTCGGCGACATCGTGGGCGCGATAGGGAAACGCGATGCGGCGACGTGCTTCCGCTGGACGGCGGAGTACGTCGAGACCGGCGCCGATCTGGCGCAGTTCACGCGTGATTTGTCCCAGCATGTGCGCAACCTGTACGTGATGACGCTCGCGGGCGCCGACGTGGCGCTGGAGGTGAGCCCGAGCGAGAGGCGCGAGCTGGAGGCGGAGCTGCCCCTGTTCGCGCCCGACCGCCTCGCGCGGCTGTTGGGCATCCTGGGCGAGCTTTCCGGCGAGCTGAAGACGTCGACGAACCCGCGCCTGTCCTTCGAGATCGCGCTCACCCGCATGGTGCGGCCCGACTCCGACCTCACGCTGGAGTCGCTGGCGGAACGCGTCGAGGCGCTGGAGTCGGGCTATTCCGCCGTCGCGCACGTGTCGTCCGCCCCCGCCGCGGCGTCCGGGGGCGTCCCCTTGGCGCAAAGCGGATTCCGGCAAGCGCCCGTTGCGGAGCAGCCCGCCCCCGAGCCGGTTCCGGAGCCCCGAGCGGCGCATCCCGTGCAGCCGGCCGTGCAGCCGGAGGCCCGGCCCGATGGCTGGGGCGAGGCGCGGCACGCCGCAGAGGCGGCCCCGGCGGCTTCGGCGCCTGCGGAGCCTGCGTCGATGGCGACGCGGGAGCAGTCGCGCATGGCCGCTGCGGATGCCCCGTTTGCCGACGCCGCCCCTGCTTCCGTCGCTTCGGCGTCCCCACAGCAGGCGGCTCCGCAGGCCGTCGGGGCTGGCGCATCGGCGCAGCTTTCCGCGAGCCTGGGCAACCCCGCCGCCCTCCAGCGCATCTGGCAGAGCGCCCTGTCCTCGCTGAAGAAGGAGAAGGCGGCGTTCGGCGTGCTGTTCCTCAACACTAAGGCGGTGTTCGACGCCGCCGCCGGCGCGCTGGCCATCGACTTCCCCGTGGAGAACACGTTCGCGTTCAAAGCCGCGCAGAAGCCCGACGTGCAGGATGCGGTGGCGTCCGCGCTCGAGCGCGCCTGCGGCGAGCGCTTGGCGTTCTCCTACACGCAGGGCGCGCAGCGGGTTTCGCTGGGCGGCGGCCATATCCCGCAGGAGCCGCAGGCCTCCGCGCAGGTTCAGGCCCGTTCTCCGCAACCGGAGCCCCAGTCCCAACCGCAGCCTCAACCCCAGGCTCGCGATTCCGCCGAGCCTGCCGTAGCGGCGGCGCCGGCGGCGCCGGCGACGGGTGCCGCCGCGCCCGCATACGCCGACGATGCGGTCCCCTATGACGATGACGCCGTTCCCTATGACGACGTGGTTCCTTACGGCGACGATGCGGTGCCTTACGGCGGCCCCGCCTTCGATGGGGGCGCGATGCCCTATGGCGGAGATGCGGCGCCCTACGGCGAACCCGCCCACGCCGTTCCCGCGTTCCAAGACGCGTCTTCGAGGGCGCCCTACGAACGGCAGTCGGGCCAAGGCGCCGCCTCGACGGATGCCGCGGCGCCGCGATCCTCGGTGATGCCCGCCGCTGCCGAGCGCGCCGCCGCCTCGTCCGACGGGCGGGTCGGCATCGGGCCCGACCCCGCCGCATCCGCTGCGCCTGCCGAGCCCGTCGAGGACGCCCGCGACCTGCAGGCGATCCTCGCGGCCGGATTCGGCGATGGCGTAACGTTCGAAGAAGTGAGAGAATAGCTCGTCAACGCACGAGACGGATTCGAAAAGGGCGAGGCGGCAGCCGCCTTGCGCAGTTGGTCGTGCCGCTTCGGCACTTTGAAGAACAGGAGTGAGACGATGTCCAGACGAGGTGGATTCCCCGGAGGCATGGGCGGCGGCAACATGAACGCCATGCTCAAGCAGGCGCAGAAGATGCAGGCGGAGCTTGCGAAAGCGCAGGACGAGATCAAGGAGATGACCTTCACCGGAACCGCCGGCGGCGGCATGGTGAAGGTGACGGCGCTGGGCGACCAGACCATCCAGAACGTGGAGATCGACCCGGCCGCCGTGGATCCCGACGACGTCGAGATGCTGCAGGATCTGGTGTGCGCCGCCGTCAACGAGGCGCTGCGCGGCATTCAAGAGATGAGCTCGCAGCGCATGAACTCCGTGACGGGCGGGATGAACATCCCCGGCTTGATGTAGCGGCGACGGCGCATGTACTCCGCCCCCTCCATCCAGAAGCTCCTCGACGAGCTGGAGCGCTTGCCGGGCATAGGGCCGAAGTCCGCCCAGCGGATAGCGTATTGGCTGCTCAACACCGACAAGGCGACGGCGCTTCGCCTTTCCGAGGCGATCGTGGAGGTGAAGGACACCGTGCATTTCTGCGCGCGGTGCTTCAACTACGCGGAAAGCGAGCTGTGCGAGATCTGCTCGTCCGGCAAGCGCGACGGCTCGCTTCTGTGCGTGGTCAGCGAACCGCGCGACATTCCGCCCATCGAGCGCACCGGCGTGTTCCAAGGCGTCTACCACGTGCTGGGCGGTGCCCTGTCGCCCATGGAAGGCGTGGGGCCCGACGACCTGCATATCGCGGAGCTGCTGAAGCGCTTGGGATCGGAGGACGTGCGCGAGGTGGTGCTCGCCACCAACCCCAACATCGAAGGCGAAACCACCGCCGCCTATCTGGCGCGCCTCATCAAGCCTCTCGGCATCACCGTGACGCGCCTGGCCAGCGGGCTTCCCGTCGGCGGCGACTTGGAGTTCGCCGACGAGGTGACGCTCGGCCGCGCGCTGGAGGCGCGGCGCCCGCTGTAGGGCGGCTCTGCCGCTTTTCCGGCGCTGGGGGATGGGCTCGGAGGCCCCGATGGATCGACGGTCCATCGGGGCCTTCTCCATGATGGCTCCGTACGCGGGGCGGGTGAGGCGCCCGCAAATGCAGAAGAGGGGCGCCGTCCCCTCCAAAAACGGCGTCCCTCTTCTGTTTTTTCGAAGCTATGCAAGCTTCTCGCGTATGTCGGGTGACAGTATACCACCCTTCTCCATCGAATCAAGATAATATTTTTCGGCGAATAGCGGCCTTCAACCAATGGTTCGCCCCGACGCCGCGAAAGCGGCCCCGCGCGCTCGTCCGGCCCGCCTTCGCCTTCCGCGCCGTAGCTCTGCCCGGCATCTCTCGCATCGCCGTCTCGTCCAGCGCTTCGCGATGTCGCCTTGCGCCGCGCGCTAGCGCCCCGGGATCCCGCTCTCGCAGGGGACGCCCACCTGGCATTTCCCGCACCCGTAGCGGGTCTTCCGCCCCGGCTCGGTCGCATGGCGGATGGTCTGCTTCAGGAACGGCCCGCAGACCTCGTGGTCTTTGCCCTCCAAGCACCCCTTCGTCACGTCGATGGCGCCCACGGGGCACGCCCTCTGGCATGCGCCGCACATGATGCACCAGTCGGTGAGCCCTTCGTAGGGCCTCGGCGTGACGGGCAGCGGACACGAGGTCACCACGCTGCCGAAGCGCCCCGCCATGCCCTTGCGCGTGATGAGGCCCTTCGACAGTCCGAATGTCCCCAAGCCGCAGATGTAGGCGGCATGGCGCTCCGACCAGTTGGAGGAATACGTGGTCAGCCCGGCATAGCGCGGATCGCCGAAGGGGTAGACGGCGCTCCAGCCGGCCTCTTCCAGGATGCGGCACAGCTCCCTGCCCGCGGCCTCGATGGCCTCCTGCCCCTCGATGCGCGCATGCAGCCATTCATCGGAAGCGAGGCGCCCGCCGACGTTCGACCGCCTCACCCGCTCGGTGAAGGGGAAGAAGAACGACACGACCGTCTTGGCGTCGGGGAGCCAATCGTGGGGGAGCAGCGCGTCGGCGCTCGCCACCTTGGGGTCCTTCGTCTTCTGGAACAGGGGGTCGTCCGCATCGCCGATCGCGAAGATCGGCGCGTCGAAGATCCGCATCCCCGCAAGGTCCTCGCGGATCGCGTCTTCCTCGGAGACGATGTTCCAGTCGGCTTGGTTCCAGCGTCGTTCGAATTCGGAGAACAGCTTGTCGGCATCCATGATCCCAGCCCCCTCGGCATCGGGCGCGTCTTCGAGGCGCCATGCTGCGGCGATCCCGTCCGGCGCTTTCCGCACGCGCGCAGTCCAACCCACTTCACCATAGGCCTGCGGCGCCGCCGGGGCAAGGGGGACGCCGATTCGATTCGGAATCCTTCGATGATGATAGGGAATCGTACGCCTCCGCCCCTCCGCTTCGGGCGGTTGCCCTATACTTGTGCGTTGCAGGAAAATCGGGGAGGGGACAATGGTCAACGTTCCAAGTCCGGCGGTCTCGTTCGTCGGACGGCACAATTCGGGGAAGACGACGCTGATCGAGAAGGTGATCGGCGAGCTGGTCGCGCGCGGCCGCGATGTGGGCAGCGTGAAGCATCACAGCCACGCCGGGTTCGAGATCGACTACCCCGGCAAGGATTCGTATCGCCACCGCGCCGCCGGGGCCTCCGAGACGGTCATCGCGTGCCCGGGGAAGATCGCGCGCATCAAGACCATCGAGGGCGAGGTCGAATGCGACGAGATCGTCCGGAGCATGAGCGGGCACGACATCGTGATCGTGGAGGGGTACCGCAAAAGCGGCCTGCCCACCATCGAGGTCATGCGCGCGGGCAACGCTGCCGACGAGCAGGTGGCGCGCGTGTTCGCGGAGGGGGCGCGCCGCGGTTGGCCTCTGGGGACCGACTTCACCCAGTTCGGGAAGGGCGAGATCCCTCCCGCCGATGATGCGGAGGCGCGCGAGCAACTGCGCGAAGCCGCCGGCCAGGCGGACGCTGCGGCACGCGCCGCGAAGGATCCCGCGGCATCGGGGGGATCCGGCATCGCGGGCAAGCTGCCGACCGCCGGTACCGTCGCCGTGGCGACCGACATCCCCGAGGCCATCGAGGCGGCGGGGCTGTACGGGATCCCCTCTTTCGGGCTCGATGACATCCCGCAGCTTGCCGACTTCCTGGAAGAGCACTACGTCCGCCCGCGCGTGACGGTCGTCATCCAGGCGGGCGGCGAGAGCCGGCGCATGGGCCGCAGCAAGGCGACGGTGCCCTTCGCGGGGCGCCCGCTTATCTGCCGGCTGGTCGAGCGCCTGGCGCCCGTGGCGGACGATCTGGTGATCACCACCAACGAGCCGGAGAACCTGGCGTTCCTCCATTCGGAGTACCCGCAGCTGGGCATCCAGCTGGTGCGCGACGTGTTCGACTACCGCGGGGCGCTGCCGGGGCTCTACACCGCGCTCCAAGCGGCGCGCAACCCGTTCGTGGCGGTCGTCGCCTGCGACATGGTGTTCGCCTCCTCGTCGCTGGTGGCGGCGGAGGCCATCGCGCTGAAGGAAAGCGGCGCCGACGCGGTGGTGCCCGTCAACAAGCATGGCTTCGAGCCGTTTCATGCGATATACCGCCGCATGGAGTGCCTCCCGGCCATCCGCGAGGCGCTCGATCGCGGCGAGAAGAGGGCGCAGGGCTTCTTCGACCAGGTGAATATCCTGGAGTTCCCCCAATCCAAGGTGCTGGAGGCGGAGCCGATGGGCGGCTGCTTCATCAACGCCAACACGCCCGACGAGCTGCACGCCCTCGAGGAGGCGTGCCTGCAAGGCTAGGCATCCGCCCTCGGGCGACAGGACTCTGCTGTAGGAAGGAGGCGCGCGCAGCGCGGTAAACCATGCCGAATCTGCAAGACATCGTCGAAGTCGCGCAAGCCCTCGAAAGCAGGGCGGTGCAGGTGGTGGCCGACCGCTGCGTGGTGGTGCGCAACCGGCACGCGGCCTGCCGCAGGTGCGTGAAAGCGTGCATCGCCGACGCCATCGCCGTGAAAGGGAACCAGATCAGCTTGGACAACCAAGCGTGCGTGGGCTGCGGCGCCTGCACCGCGGCGTGCCCCGTCGAGGCGCTGGTGCCGCTCGATCCCGCCGATGGCGCGCTCGCCTCGGACGCGGCGCGATCCGCCGCCTCGCTGGACGGCGTCGCGGTGGTGGCGTGCGCACGCATCGCCTCCAAGGATCTGGGGGATCCCTCGAAATATGCGAAGGTCCCGTGCTTGGCGCGCGTGGACGAGGTGCTGCTGGTCGAATTGGCGGCGGCGGGGGTGGAACGCGCCGTGCTGGTGGACGGCGTCTGCAAGACGTGCAAGTACCGGGATGCCGGCGCCTGCGTCGACGAGGCGGTGTCGCAGGCACGAACGCTCATATCCGCGCAAGGCGGCGGGATGGAAATCGAACGATCGAGCGAATTCCCCGATGAGGCGCTTCTGGAAGATCGCGCGAGCCTGTACGGCCAGGCGCGCAGGGGCTTCTTCTCGCGTGCGCGCGGCAAGGCTGCCGAGGCTGCCGGCAAGACGGTGGAGGTCGTGGCGTTCAAGGAGCTGGAGCAGCGCATGCCGTCGCTGCGCGAGCGGCTGGGCGTGACCGACACCGGCTCCATGCCGTGGCTTTCCGCGCAGCGCCGCATGCGCCTCATGGATTCGCTCGACCAGATGGGCGCCCCGGTCGAGGAAATCCTTGAATCGCGCCAGTTCGGCAGCGTCTCCATCGATGCGGACGAGTGCTCGGCCTGCGGCATGTGCGCGGTGTTCTGCCCGACGGGCGCCCTGCGTAAAAGCGACCTGAAGCCCGAGGACGGCGTGGGGAGCTATCTGGAGTTCCAGCTTTCCGATTGCGTCAACTGCCGCATGTGCGCGGACATCTGCATAAAGAAGTGCCTGAAGGTGGAGCAGGCGGTGTCGACCGAGGAGCTGTTCGACTTCGAGCCCCGCTTGATCCACCTGCCCGACCCGCCCAAGCGCACCGGCATGCTGACGGGGTTCAAGCGCGGCAAATAGGGAAAGGGGCGTGAAAAAGGGACGGTCGCTTCTTCATCTTGCTCATGAAAAAGCGGCCGTCCCTTTTTCATCTTGTTCCTGCTCGTTCGTAACGTCAGCGAAGCTGCCTCTGGTGCCCGGGATCCCACGAAGATCGGGCACCAGAGGCAGCTGCAGCGTCGACCCGTTCCGACGGCTGGCAAGCCGCCGGAATCCTAGCGCATCATCATCTTCACGATCTTCATCTTCATGTCGTCGAAGGGAGGGTTGCGCACGGGCAGCTCGAACCAGGTGCCCTTGCGCAGCGTCGACTTGTAGTGCGTGAAGCAGTCGAAGCCCACCTTGCCGTGGTAGGCGCCCATGCCGGAGTTGCCCACGCCGCCGAAGCCCATGTGGTTGTTCGCCAGGTGGATGACCACGTCGTTGACGGTGGCGCCGCCGAAGGGCAGGGTGGTGAGCACGCGGTGCTGGATCTGCTTGTCCTCGCTGAAGATGTAGCAGGCAAGCGGCTTCTCGAAGTGCCGCACGATCTCGAACGCCTGGTCGAGCGAGCGGTACGTGATGACGGGGATCACCGGCCCGAAGATCTCCTCGCCCATGACGGGATCGTCAAGCGTCACGCCGGTAAGGCAAGTGGGCTCGATGCGCAGCGTTTCGGGATCGCCATGCCCGCCGAACGCCACGCGCGCGTCGGGGTTGCGGTTCTCGATGAGCCCCATCACGCGGTCGAAGTGACGGCGGCTGATCATGTGCGGCCATTCGTCGCATTTCAGGATGTCGTCGCCGTAGTACTGGTGGAAGCAGGCTTCCAGCTGGGGGATGAACTCGTCGACCACGTTCTCGTGCACCAGGAAGTAGTCGGGCGCCACGCAGGTCTGGCCGGTGTTGATGCCCTTGCCCCAGGCGATGCGCTGCGCGGCACGGCGCACGTCGGCGTCGGAATGCACGATGCAGGGGCTTTTGCCGCCCAGCTCCAGCACGACAGGCGTTAGGTTCTTCGCCGCCGCCGCCATGATGGTGTGACCCACGTTCGGGCTGCCAGTGAAAAAGATCTGATCCCAACGTGCTGCGAGCAGCCAGTCGTTCATAGCCCCCGATCCCGGGAAAGCGCATATGAAGTCGTCGGGGAACACTGAGCCGAGCATTTCGACGAGCAGATTTCCCGTCTCCTTCGAGGTGCGCGAGGGCTTGAGCGCCACGCAGTTGCCGGCGGCGATGGCGTCGACCATCGGCACGAGCGCCAGCTGCAGCGGGTAGTTCCACGGCGAGAGCACCAGCACCACGCCCAGCGGGCTGGGATAGACCTTCGACGTGGAATGGAAGTGCACGGGCGGCGAGGCAACGCGCTTGGGGCGCGACCACTTGTTCAGATGCTTGAGCATCATCGTGATCTCGTCGTAGACGATGCCCAGCTCGGTGGCGTAGCCTTCGAACGGCGCCTTGCCCAGATCCTGCTGCAGGGCATCGAGCACGCGCTGCTCGTTGGCGCGCAGCCAACCGCGCAGCTTCTCGAGCGCCTGGCGGCGATAGGGAACGTGCATCGACGTGCCCGTCAGAAAGAAGTCGTGCATCTTCTGCGCCGCGGCTTCGACGTCCGCCACGCCGTTGTAGGTTGGGATATCGCTCATGATCGTTTTCCTTTCAGAGGATTCGAGTCAGTCGGATTATGCAGCTCGGAAGGGCGGGGAGGGGTTCGCGCGCAGTTTCCGCAGCCCTCTCATCGCGTTCGTAGAACGCGATATTCAAAGGGCGAGGACTTGTTTGAACACGTGCCCCTCCCCGCCCTTCCGAGCGGTCGGACTAGTAAACCGCTTCCAGGATCTCCATCGCGTCCTCGATCGTCACTTCCGTGGCGTTGTAGAGCGCTGCGCCGTCGTAGCGCGCCTGCTTCGCCACGGCTTGCAGCTGGTCGCGCTCGATGCCCAGCTCGCGCAGGGTCAGCGGCACGCCGTGCTTTTCATGGAAGCCCTTGTTCAACGCGAACAGCGCTTCGCAGACTGCCTCGTCGCGTTCGGCGGCGGATGCATGCGCCAGCTGCGCGTTGCGTGCAGGGTCCAGATATCCTAGCAGCTCGCCGTAGACGCCGGCGTGCACGCCGTGGTCGAGGTTCCAGCGCACGCAATGGGGCAGGAGCATCATCATCGCCTGGCCGTGGGGTACATGGCACAGGCCGCCGAGCGAGTGCCCGATGGCGTGGACGATGCCCACCATCGCGTTGCTGAACGCTGCGCCTGCCATCAGCGACGCCAGCGCCAGGTTCGTGCGGGCGTCCACGTCGTCGCCCTGCTCGCAGGCGCGCGGCAGGTTGGCGGCGATAAGCTCGATCGCCTTGACGGCGAACGCGTCGGACACGGGGTTCTTCTGGATGGAGGTGTAGGCCTCCACGGCGTGCGTCAGCGCGTCCATGCCGGTGGTGGCGGTGAGCTTGGGCGGAAGCGTGGCAGTGAGCGCCGGGTCGAGGATCGCGGCGTGCGGCACCAGCTTGTAGGACGTGAACGAGAGCTTAGCGTGCTTGTGCGTGTCGGCCACCACGGCCACCAGCGTGACCTCGCTGCCGGTGCCGGCGGTGGTGGGCACGGCGATGAACGGCGGCATGTCGCGCGTGAGGATCTCGGCGCCCTGCAGCGTGGCGAAGTCGACGCCTTCGCAGGACAGCGAGGCCGCCGCACCCTTGGCGGTGTCGATGACCGAGCCGCCGCCGATGGCGACGAACCCGTCGCAGCCGCGCTCCTGGTAAAGGTGCGTCACCTCGTTCACCACGTCCATCGAGGAGTCGGGCGGCACCTGGTCGAACACGTCGTAGGAAACGCCGGCAGCGTCCAGCACGCCGGTGAGCTTGGCGGCGACGCCCAGCTTCACCAGGCCGGCGTCGGTCATCACCAGCGGGTGGCTCATGCCCTGCGATTCGAGCTCGTTGGGCAGTTTGTCGAGCGCGTGCTGGCCGCAGATGATCTTGGTGGGGCAGTGGAATTCGAAACCCGTGGTCATGGCGTCTTCTTTCTCGCTGGGCGCTACGCGGTGCGGCGCTGCGCTTTGGGGGCGTTGCGGTAGGCGGCGCGCCAGCCGAAGAACATCTTCAGTAGCGCGGTGAACATATAGGTGAGGGCGACGCCCGTGTCGTTGGGGCCGCGGGTGGAGAACGCGCGCTCGGCCAAGGCGTCTTTCAGCGTCTCGCCGCCGGAGAAGCAGGCGAAGGCGAAGGGCACGGAGCGGAAGTCGATAACGTAGTCGACGGTGGCTGCCTGCGGGTCGGCGGAGGCGAGGCCGCTTCCCGGTTCCACGTCGCGGGCGATGCGCGTAGGCGGTACGCGCTTGAACGAGCCGGCGTCGGTGCGGCGGCAGGTGCCGGCAAGGTCGGTGCCCTGCACGCTCAGCTGGAAGGTGTAGCCCGGCTGCAGGTAGTCGATCTCCGCGCGGATCTTCTTCGAGAAGTGGCGGAAGATGCTGATGAGCAGGGGCAGCAGGCGCAATAGCACGCGCACATACAGCGCTTGGACGTGCCATGCCGCGCCATGTCGGACGGAACCGGCTTCGGCCATGGGATCCCCTTTCCTCGTTCTCCCTTATGCGCTAATCATAGGGTTCGCGCCGCCGGAGCCGATGCACCTCTCGCCGCCCGGCGACCCTTCATCCGCTAGCGGTTGGGGGAAGCGGACGATCTTCGGCTCCGTTGCACACGTGTTTCGCGACGGGTCTGCGCCTTCGTCTTGCTTCAACTCCTGTTTTTTCGCGTTTTGCGCGATCCGCCAAAGGGTTCATTCAGCGAATAATCTGGCGCTGGAACTCCGATCTGGGGTTATGCCGCCGATCTGTTTCGCTTGAGCGGCTTTGCGATGCGGATGGGGCTTTTGAATCGCGCAAAACCTCGCAAAATCGGACCAACCCCTTCGGAGTCGAACGCCGCGCCTTCGCGTGAAGGGGCCGCTTGGATATATACTGGGATCATGCCGGCTCTTTAGAATGCGGAGCGCGGCGATCGGGCGGGTGCGACGCGGCCCGCAGGACGGGTGGGATGCGGCCTGCGGGGCGAGCGGACCGTCATGCCGCCCGCAGCGGCGTAGCGCCGCGGAACGGGAGGATGACATGGGTGGAACGTTCATGCTCGCGGTGCCCATCATCGGGGCGGTGGCCATCGCGATGCTCGTGGTGGTGGCTTTGGCCGCCGTCGCCTTCATCGGCGCCACGGTCGTGAGCATCGTGTTCGCCGCGCGCACCGGGAAGCGCCGCGCCCAAGGGAAGAAGCTCAAGGGCCTGATCGCCATCCCCATCGTCCTGTATGCGGTGAGCGTGCCGGTGCTGGCATGGTTCGCCGTCGTCATCGCCTTTCCCATCATCGATGCCGATCTGACCATCCGCTACGACGATTGCTCCGAGGCGATCGTCACCCACGACCCCATCGAGTTGCGGGAATGCCTCCAGACCCTCACCGATCCCCTGCCCGTCGAGGGGGAGGGCTCTTGGGAGGAACTGCTCCGGGTGTCCATCGAGTACGGGGATGACGAGTGCGTGCGCATCGTGTTCGACGAGGCGGATGCCCAGGGTGCGCCCCTCGACGTGGACGCGCCGCTTCCCAGCTACGATTCCGAAGGCGTTGCGGGCGATGCGGAGCCGCCGCTTCTGCTGGCGCTGGGATTCTGCTACAGCTCGCCCGACATGATCCGCGTCCTGCTGGATGAAGGCGCGGATCCCAACATCGCCGCTGCCGCTGCCGACGGCATCCATGCATCCGAGCTTTCCGAAGGGGAGACGCCGTTGCATCTGGCATGCCGCGGGGTGGCGGGCGCCTCGGTCTACGTGGACGACGACGAGCAGGATGCCCTTCAGGTCCTCGGCGAAACCGACGAGGTGGTGGACCTGCTGCTCGCATACGGCGCCGATCCTGCCATCGAGGATGCGGAAGGGCGGACGCCGTGGGACAACTACGTCGCGCGGGTCGCGCGCTTCGTGCAATACGACGATCTGAGCGGGGACGAGGCTGACCGGATCCTCGAAAGCCGCGCGGAGGTTCTCCGCTGAGAAGGCGTTGAGGGCGTCGGCGACTCGAGCCGGAGACGGAGGCGCGCGCTCGCGCAACGCGCGGCGTCTTGCGTGGCGGGCGACCATTCGCTCGCTTGCGTTATGCGAAGCGGCCCGCAGGCGGGCGTCTGTCGCGTGCTTGGTTCGCCCTACACGATGGGCGGTGTCCATTCGGACAGGCCCTTCGCCCGGCGGTTGGCGCGACGGCCGCGCATGTTGGCGACGCAGCCCTGCATGCCGTGGGGGATGTAGCCCATGTCCTCGATGTTCTCGGGCAGATAGCTCACCAAGCTCAGCGGCGCCGTTTGCTCCACGTGCTCGGGCATGGCTCCCGGCACGGCTTCGAATCCGCACACCACGGCGCCTTGGCCGGTGAGCTTGGCCTCGTAGGCGCTCAGCGGCTCGTCGGGGAACAGCGCGCGCACGTCGTCGGCGTTCCAGAGCAGGTCGTAGCCCGCAAGCTCGATCTGCGTGAGCGAGAAGTCGCGGAAGGGCAGGCTGTCGGTGCGCAGGCGCACGGATGCGCCGGGCGCGAGGATCTTGCGGTAGGCCATCAGCCGATCGAGGTGCGTCAGGCGCAGGTGCGCTTTCTTCTTCTTGGGGAACGGCGTGGGGAAGTTCATGAGGATGCCGTCGATCTCGTCCGGCGCGAACAGCATGGCAAGGTCGGGGTCGTCCGCCCATACGAACACGGCGTTGGGAACGCCCTCCGCCAGCGCCAGCTCGGCGCCGCGCATCACGCAGACGCCCTCCACGTCCAACCCGATGTAAAGCGTGTCGGGGCGCAGCTTCGCGCAGGCGACGGTGTACTCGCCTTTGCCGCAACCCAAGTCGAGGATGACGCGGTCGAAGGGCGCGCGGGGAGTGGGGGCGCTGCTGCTGCGAGCGCCGTCGCTTGCGTCGGTCGTCGCGTCGGCGGAGCAGTCGTCGGCGGCAGCTGTTTCGGCGAGAGGGCGAATGCATGGGGCGGCAGTCGCGGCGGGGCGACCGGTCGGGGTGGCTGCCATATCGGCGAGACGACGGTTCGCGGCAGCGTCCGCGTTCGCCGAATCAACGGAGGGAGTCCATCCGTGCCACTTGCCGCGCCACGATTCAGGGCTGCGCTCCACCGCCTGCGCGCAGCCGGCGAGGCGGTCTTCCAGGGAAAAGTCTTTCGGCAAACGCGATCGCGGCGTGCGCACGGGGTCTCCTATCTGAATCAAGCGAAAGAGTCGAAGGTGCTTTGCAGTATGATACGCTAGCTTGGCGAAGCGCGGTTCGCCGCACGTCGAGCATGCTGCACGTTTCTGATGCTGTGCGGCTTGCTTCCCTCCGATCCCAGTTCGCAAGCTGATCTCGGGGTGCATTTCCTGATGTCGGAGCATGTGCGCATCCCGTAGGCTCGCAGAACCGTGCATTTCGGGAAGCATTCGCCATCGGCGAGCGAAAGAGTTTCGAAATGCACGGTGCTTTGCCGCGATAGGGAGTTCGCCTCGCGTTGGCTTCAGAAAACCCCCAGTTCAAAAGCACGTCGTGCGTTTCGGCGATTTTTCGATCGTGCATATCGGCGCTTTTTCCCATAAGGGTGGCAAATTCGTCCCGAAATGCACGATGCCGCCCCGAAGCCGGAAGGCGATCAGCGCGGGATTGCAAGCTCCATATGCAAGATGGGGTAGGGGTTGCCCTGCTCGTCGAGCTCCGAGCGTCCGCGCATGACGAAACCCAGGTGCTCGTAGAAGCCTCGCGCCCCGGGGTTCTGCTCGTTCACGTCGAGCTTCTTCACGCCGCAGGCGGCGACGCCGTGCTTTAGGAGCCGTTTCCCGACACCGCGTCCGCGCTGCCCATCGGCGACGAACAGCATCTCGAGCTTGTCCCCGTCGATTCCCGTGAATGCCGTGGGCGCGCCGTCCGCGTTCTCCTCGACGATCAGCAGGGGGACTCCGGCGAGTGCGGTGGGCACGTATTCGCGGATGCCGAGGATCTCGCTTTCCGTCAGGAACAAGTGCGTTGCGCGCACCGACCCTTCCCATACGTCGAGCAGCTGGTCGATGAGCTCGGGGGTCTCTGTTCGGGCGCGATTTCGCGCATCTGGATCCTCCTTCTCCGGCTTTGCGTTCGGTGTCTTCGGAATGTGAAAAAGCGACTGTCCCTTTTTCGCATTTTACTGGTTCGGCGAGAAGCAACGGGCTGTTTCTTGCGGGGCGGCTGCCTGCTCGGGGACAATGTGCGCGTGACGGACGATCGGCGAGAGGGAGGAAAAGGCCATGCCCATCAAAGACACCATCGCCGCCATCCGCAAGGAGGCGGGCATCACGCAGGAGGAGATGGCGCGCAGGCTCTACGTCACCCGCCAGGCGGTCAGCCGCTGGGAGACGGGCGAGACCGCACCCGGCATCGACATGGTGAAGCTCATCTGCGTCACCTTCGGCGTGCCGCTCGAGCGCTTCTTCGACATGCCGATGAGCTACTACTGCCAGTGCTGCAGCATGCCGATTCCGGAGGAGGAGATGCGCGGCACCGAGGCGGACGGATCGAGGAGCGCGGACTTCTGCAAGTACTGCTACGACCACGGCGACTTCACTGCGAAGGGCATGACGATGGACGAGTTCATCGAGGCGACGGCTCCGATGGAGGCGAAAGCGCTGGGCGTGTCGCTCGACGAGGCGGTGTCACTTATGGCAACACTGCTGCCGCATCTGAAGCGCTGGCGCGAAGTGGGCGAGAACGAGGAGCGCTACGGTGAGGAGATTCGCGCGGCGTACGGCGACGAGGTCGTCGATGCCGCCAACGAGAAGTACGTCGCCATGGGCGAGGCGGCGCATATGCAAGCCGATGAGCTGGCGCTCGCCATCAACGAGCAGCTGCGTCGCGCGATGGAGGCGGGCGACGTGGAGGGTCCCGAAGCGCGCAAACTGGTCGCCATGCACGGCCACTGGCTGCGCATGTACTGGCCCGACGGGTTGTACACGCCCGAGGCGCACAAGGGCTTGGCCGACGGCTACCTCGCCGACGAGCGCTTCCGCGCCTACTACGACGCTGTGGCGCCGGGCGCAACCCAGTTCCTCCGCGACGCGATCCATGCCTGCGCGTAAATGCGGAAAAGCACATCCGCTTTTTCATACTCGATAGGCAAACGTCCTGATCAATGGCGCTCAACTTCAGATAAACTGGCGGTAGAGGCAATTCGACCGACGGTCGGTTGAGCGCGAATGCCGTGCGTGGAACGATTGATGCGAGCCGTTCCACCACGATGAAAGGACGATCATGGCACAGCAGGCACAGCTTAGCTTCGGCGAGATGGTTCGCGCGCTCCGCGCGGAGAAGGGCATGACGCAGCTCGATCTTGCGCGGAAGATGGGCGTCACCGACAAGGCGGTTTCCAAGTGGGAGCGGGATCTGTCGATTCCCGATGTGGCATCGCTCCCCAAGCTTGCCGAGGAGCTGGGCACTTCCGTCGATGAGCTGCTTCAGGCCAAAACGGCGGCGCAGGAGGCTGCGGCCGAAGATGGCGCCACGCGCAAGAAGGCGGCGGCTTTGGTCGAGTTGGTGCTCAAGGCGGTCGCCCTCGCGATGGGCGTTGGGGTCGTGGCGCTCACGATCATGGACGAGGTCGAGCCCCGCAACGCGCTCGGCCTGCTCGGCGTCGGCGTCGCCTGCCTCGCGCTCGTGCAGCTGATGCATTCGGGAGAGGACGATCGGTAGCGTTTCGATATCTGGCCAGCGCGTTGGCCGTTGTCCGTCAGTAGCGCTGGGCGTCGCCGGCGGCGTAGTCATCGAAGAGCTGGCGGCAGGTGTCGCGGTCGAACTCCTGCAGGCTCACTGTCTCTTCCTCGCCGTTGAGCTGGCGGTAGAACGCGTCGTCGCGGAAGCCGATCTCGGCGCTGTCCTCGCGCGTGCAGCCGTAGTAGACGGCATCCATGTTGGACCAGAGGACCGCACCCAAACACATCGGGCATGGCTCGGCGGTGGTGTAGAGCTCGCAGCCCGTCAGATCGTGTGTGCCCAGGTTGCGGCACGCGTCGCGGATCGCCTCCATCTCGCCGTGGCAGGTGGGGTCGTTGTTCGCCAGCACGCGGTTGTGGCCTCGGCCGACGATCTCGCCGTCCTTCACGATGACCGATCCGAACGGCCCGCCGTCGCCCGCCTGGATGCCCTGGTAGGCTTCGTCGATCGCGATCTGCATGAATTCGGAGGAGGGCTGCATGTCGGTTCCTTCGGTGTCGGTGGATTCGTCAGATCCGTTGGCGGAGCTTTGCTCGGCGGTTTGGGCTTGCGAAGCCGTTTCGGTTTGCGAAGCGGCGTCTTGCTCGGTTGACGCTGTGTCGTTTCCTGCGGATGAGCAGCCCGTCAGCGCGATAGCCAGAAAGAGAGCGGCGACGATGCCGACGAGCGTGCGCAGCTTAGAGGATGAGGCCATAGCGGGTCCTTTCGACGGGGACATGCAACCATGGTAGCATGCGGTGCGCTCGGCGTGACCGTCCGAATAGACGACGCGATAGGGGGAACGGTCTCTTTTCCGCATCGGCGCAATGCGGGATAGCGACTGTCTCTTTATCACGCCCTCAGTTTTTCACGGTGTGCAGGTCGCAAGCTCGCGTTCACTCCTCAAAGCGCCTATTGGTTCCCATGCCTCGCAATGCTCGGGCTTCCGTTCCATATAATCAAGTCGAGGCGCAAGCAAGCGCTCCCGTCTCCAAAAATAGGAGGCATCATGGTAAAGATCACGAAAGGCGAGCACGGCTTGCTCGCCGACGGCAAGCCCATCGACGAGAGCTCGTTCACCGAACTTTCCGATGAGGATCTCGAGCAGACATCAGGCGGCATCACGGTGATCCAGCATTTCGACGGTAGCAGCGTCGATAAGCTGCGGTGCTGGCAATGCGGCGGCGAAGACTGGGATCTCATCGGCTGGCGCGCCGATAACAAGCTCTGGGCGCGCTGCAAGAAGTGCGGATGGGAAGACTGTGCCGAGTTCTACTAGGCCGTCTTCACGGCACCTAGACACCGTTTTCAATGCGAAGGAGAACGCGATGAGCAATTCCGAACACGATGCCACGGGCAAGATGCCGGAACTGGCCGGCGAGGTCGAGCTGAAAGACGCGGAGATTGCCGAGGTTTCCGGTGGTGCAACGGGTGGCCTCTATCCCGAGAAAATCCATTGGGAGGATCTCGTGGAGTGGCGCGTGCGATGCAGCAACTGCGGCTCGAGCTATGTGAAGAGGAATTCCGGCTACGAGTACATGGTCAGCGGCCTTCGCGCAACCTGCGACTACTGCGGGAGTTCCAGCGTCGAAACGCATTTCATGAGGATGATTCAGGAAGGGTATTACCCGTCGTCGCAGTTCAGGTAAGCGAAAGTGCGCTGCGCCTGCGGTTTGCGGCGCGGCGGAAACTAGGGCAACGGGGGCGTGGCTCGTTGCCCCAAAGGAAGGAGTCATCATGACCGACGAGAGAATCCCAAACGTTGAGCCTGTCGATTATAAGATCCTTTCCGACGAGGACATGGTCCTTTCCGACGAGGAGCTGGCCGACGCAACCGGCGGGGTGATGATCTATCCCTCGCAAAGGATGCGGGCGACCTGCGGGGATTGCGGGTACTCTTTCTATGTGCTGGTGCCTCTTGGCCGCAAGCCGGTCGTGGGTTGCCCGAAATGCAGAAGCGGGCGGGTTGGCCTCATGGCAATCTAGGCCGCCGAACGCTTTCGGTCTGAAACAGGGCAACGGACAACGCAAACGGGACAACGGCGGCGCAGCACGTTGCCCCGGAATGAGAAAAGGGGTCTGACCCCTTTTCTCATTTTCTGTCGGTAATGTCTTCCGACCAGATTTCATGTACTGCAAACACATAAAATAATAAAAATCGTGTATTATAAATACACGAAATGTAATTCCACATGCGAATGCCCTGGAGGGAGAAATGAGGAGAAAGATCGAGAACCTCATCGAGGCGTGGGCGACTGCTCCCGCGAATCGTCCTTTGCTGATCCGCGGAGCTCGCCGTGTCGGGAAAACCTACGTGGTCGAAGAAGTTGGCAAACGCATCGCGGGCAACAACTTCGTGAAACTCGATTTCCAGACCGATCTCGAACTCATCGCCCCGCTTTTCAACGGCCCTACCGACGATGTAGATGCCGTAATGAAACGCGTTGCGGAGTATAAGCGGGTTCGGTTGGATAAAAGCAGCGCCTTCGTCTTTTTCGACGAAGTCCAACTGTGCGAGCGTGCGCTTAATTCGCTCCGATTCTTTTCGGGCTCGGGGTGGCGCGTGATAGCAACGGGAAGCCAGCTTGGCGTTGCAACGCGCAAGCGCGATCTTCCATTTCCGAGCGGTGTGCAGCAGGAGACGATGCATCCCCTGACCTTCGAGGAGTTCCTTTGGGCGCTTGGCGAAGAGCCGATGGCAGAGGCGATTCGGGATCACGCGCGAACGTTGGAGCCGTATCCTGCGCATGAGAAGGCACTGGAGCATTATCGCCTCTACCAGGTTATCGGGGGCTTTCCGGCGGCGGTGGCTGAATATGTTCGGACGGGGGACATCGATGAAGCCCGCATCCAGCAGCGGGAGGTGGATGCGATCTACACCGCCGACATGACGGATCCGGAAAACGGGATCAGCGCCCTTGCCGCACGCAAGGTGTGGCGCAGCATATCTTCGCAATTGCTGCGATCATCGACGAAGAAATTCAAGTATGCGGAGGTCGAGCGCGGCGGGAGAAGGGCGAAGCTCATGGAGCCCCTCGATTGGCTCGAAGGTGCCGGCATGGTTTCCATCAACAATCTGACCCAATGCATCGAGGCGCCGCTTGTCCCCTATGATGACGAGGAGGGGAGCTTCTTCAAGGTGTACTTGGCCGATACGGGGCTGATGTTCTATAAGCTCGCGGTGAATCCGCGCCTCTGGCTCGAGGCGGAAGCGGCTTCCGGTTTGCCCGCGTCCTCCGATTTTCGGGGGGCGCTTGCGGAAAACTCGGTGATGCAGGCGCTTACGGCCGCCGATCTGCAAACGTACTACTGGACTCCGCCTTCCTCGTGGGGAGGTTCGGGCGAATTGGATTTTCTTTTGCAGGACGACCATATGAGGGTGATTCCCGTCGAAGTCAAGTCGACGCGCAATGTCCGTGCGAAAACCCTCGCCACGTTCATGGGTAAGGCCGGTTCCCCCTATGCGATAGTGCTCTCGAACCGTGATTTCGGATGTTCCGAGGGGGTGCAAGGCGAAGAGGTTAGGGAGCTTCCCCTCTATGCGGCTTATTGCATCGGCGAAGGATGCGCCAAGAGGGAGTGATTCGGGGAAGCCTATGACGAACAACCGCCACGCTAGTCCAGCAATTCAGCTTCCAACGCGAGGCGACGCTTGATGGCGTTGCGGATGACGAGCGCACAGGCAGCGAAGCAGGCGATATAGGTGAACTAGCGAAAATGATAAGATAGGCTATCAAAATCGCGATTATCGATATTTGATAGGTTATGTTCGGGAACGTATGCGCTCGTCATCGGGTCGGACGCGTTTCCGGTCAAAGACTTCCTTCTTGGCCGTGTGCCCTTGTTTCAATGACGGGTGGTAAAAGAACGAGAGAGATGGAGTTCCTCTTCTCGCTGGCTCGGCGGTTTCGTATTTCCATACGGGTTAGAGCCAGCCTCCTGATCAGGCCTTTGCAACCGCAGGGCGCCCGAAACCCGCGCAAAATGAAGCCTGCAGTTGGTGGATCGGACGGCGCGGCTATCCCACAATAGACTTTGCCGGCATGAAACGACCGATCTGCGCGCCGCGGAAAGGGGGCAGTCACCTTTTTGGTGAAAAAGGGACAGTCGCTTTTTCACATTTTGCGAAGTTGCGCTGCGAGGGATAGCCTCGCACCAACCCCTGCCTCCGCACCCGCCGCCAACCACGAAAGGAAATAAGCCGTGAGCTTTCGAGACAACCTGCAAGCCCTGCGCGCCGAGCGCAACATGACCCAGGAGCAGCTGGCGATGCTGCTCGGGGTATCCCGCCAGTCCGTGACGAAATGGGAGGCGGAGCGCTCCTATCCCGAGATGGACAAGCTCCTGAGGATCTGCGACATCTTCGGATGCTCGCTCGACGACCTGGTGAAGGGCGACCTCACCGGACGTGCGCCTGCCGAGGGCTCGCCCTCGGTGCCGTCCGGCCCGCCGTCGGACGTGTGTGGCTACGACGAGCACCAGCGCATGATGGCGTGGAGAGTGCCCACGGGCATCGCCGCCATCCTCATGGGCATCGCGATCGCGTTTTTCTTCGAGGGCGCGGTCGACCTCGGCACGCACAACGGCCACGATGCCCTGTTCGTCATCATCGCGCTGGCGGCTGCGCTCGCGGGACTCGCGTTCCTCGTGCCCGCCGGCATGGCGCACTCCGCTTTCGTGAAGGCGCATCCGTATGTGGAGGACTTCTACACCGAAGACGACCGCGCCCGCGCCCGCAAGTCGTTTTCGGGCGGGCTCATCGCCGGCTTGGCGTTCATAGTCGCGGGGATCGGCTGCATGCTCATGCTCGAGGAGCGCGCTGAGAATTACGGCATGTTCTTCCTGCTGTTCTTCATCGCGCTCGGCGTGTGGAACATCGTGCACTACGGGATGCTCCTCGGCCGCACGAACATTGCGGAGTACAACAAGGACGCCGCCGACGAGCTCGAGATCGAGGACATCGTGAACGCCCAGGTGGATGCCGAGGTAAAAGACGCGCTGCTGTCTCGCAAGCGCCACGGCAAGAAGCTCGGCGCGGTGTGCGGCTCCATCATGATAGTCGCGACCATCGTCGGCCTCGCGCTCCTGTTCGCCCCCGCGCTCACCGCGCCCGACCCCAGCGCGTTCGAGCCCGAGGGCACCTCCGCCATGTGGTTCTGGGTTGCCTGGCCGGTGGGCGCGCTGCTCTGCGGCATCGTGACGTTGCTCTGGGAAGCGTTCGGGAAAAAGGAATGAAACCGTTCGCTCGCGTGTCTTTCGTTGGGCACGTACGCTGCCTTATGCGCTTCGGTTGAGTGCGCGGTAGCGGTGCGGGGTCATGCCGAAGCGTTCTTTGAACGCTTCCGAGAAGCTGCCTTGTCGCGAGAACCCGACACATGCCGCCACGGCGGCGATCGACTCGTCAGTGCTGGTTAGCAGCTCGCAGGCTCGCTCCATGCGTCGATCGCGCACCCAGCCCATGGGGGTCGTGCCTTCCGCGTCGCGAAACAGGCTCGCAAGTTTGCTCGGGCTCGTGCATGCGGCATGGCATAGGTCGCCAAGCTCGATGGGCTCGTCCAGGTGCTCGCGCGCAAATGCGCAGGCGAGGTTGAGCGACGTCCGGTCGACAGCGCGCATTCGCGGCGCGGCGCCCTGCGCGTTCCTCTCGTGCCAGTCAACGACGAGCGCGCAGGCTTCCGCCGCCTTGCAGCGGTAATACGCTTCGGCAACGGTGTGCGAAAGCCGCGCTGCTTTGATCTCGTCGAACAGGCGGGAAAGCGCAGGTATGCGGTGGGTGCCGTCGAGGCGCGCGATCGCCGTGGTGAGCGCAACCGGATCGGTGCCGACAGCGCTTGCCATTCCGGTGGCGCCTTCGGGAAGAAGGGAGATGCTTGCGACGGTGAGGCGCTCTCCGGGCGGCACGACCTCACAGCACATGCCCGCGCGCCACGCATAGCCGAGCAGCGTGCCCGTCTCCCATCCGTCCTCGATCCCGAGAAGCGGCGTGAAGTAGGGGATCATGTTGCGCCCGTAGCTGCCGAAGCAGAAGAAGTTCGGCACGACGGCGCCGAATGATACGGTTTCGTTGAACAAGAGGTCGAACACGGTGATCGCTGCAGCATCGTCGATCGCGAGATACCAGTACGACCCGTATCCGTACGCGGGGTCGATCGTCCATACGCGTCCGCATCCGCGATCGCCGCCGCCTTCGACCTCTACGCCGTGCATATCGGCCATTTGGGGAAGGAAAATCGCGTCGATTCTCTGATTGGAGTCAGCTGGGATTTCCGATCCGGCTTGATCTCGGTTGTCAGATGCCGTCTTGCTGCCCATTCCTGGTTCCTTTCGCATCGAGCGCCGCCCGGTCGTTCTTTCGGCGCGATCGAGTGGGTTTCGGCTGGATCGTTGGAAAAACGCTTGAGAAGCCGAAGTTCCCCCGTGATCGCTAATATGTTACCCATGGCTAATTTTAATGGACAGGTTATCGGAGCACAAGCGGAGGGCATGCTGGCAGAACCGGACGGTTGCCGCAGCTCGTTGCGCGCCGCGGCGTCAGAAGGGCGAACGCTCGGCAAGGCTTGCTCCACACGCGTGACGGTAGCGGACGCCAGGGGCGCGCTGCCGTCACGGCGGCTCGATCCGCGCGTGTCGATCGCCATCCTCGTCCTCATCAACGCCACGGCGTTCGCGCCGCGGCTCGTTATCGGGCAGATCGCGATGGTGGCTCTGTGCGCTGCGGTGGCGATATGGTGCGGACGTGCCGTATCGGCGGCGAAGTGGTGCGCCGCTTACGCCGTCGTCATGGCTGCGGGATATGCGTTTCTCCTGTTTCCGAATGCCGCTGCCGCGTCGTTCGCGACGATGATCGTGATGGTTCGCTGCGTGTTCTGCGTCGGGATGTTCGCCTCTACGATGATCGCGACGACGCGCGTGGGGGAGCTTGCCTGTGCGCTCCAGCGCGTGCATCTGCCGCGCCATGGGATCATCGCAGTGTGCGTCGCGCTTCGCTTTTTCCCGACGATGGCGGGCGAGTTCCGCGCGGTCGTCGAGGCACTGCGCGTGCGGGGCATGGCGATCACGCCGAAATCGATCGTCACGCAGCCGGTGCGCGTCATGGAGAACCTGCTCGTGCCTGTCATGAGCCGGCTGTCGATCGTCGCCGACGAGCTGTCGAACGCCGCGGTCGTGCGCGGCATGGATTCTGCCCGTCCGCGCACGTCGTATTACGACTTGCGCCTGCGGACGGCCGACATCGTGTTCCTGGCGCTGTTCGCGGCAACGGCGGCGATGCTGCTCCTCTCGAAATTCGGGATGATCGCATGAGCGCGTCCGACATCGCGATCGAGTTTCGGGAAGCGGGGTTCTCCTATGCGTCCACGGCGGGCGCCGCATCGGTGCACGGCGTGTCGTTCGCGCAGCGCGAGGGCGAATGCGTTGTCGTGACGGGTCCGTCCGGTTGCGGCAAGACGACGCTTGCGCGCATGGCGAACGGGCTTATTCCCGCTGTGTACGCGGGCGAGGCGGAAGGCGAGGTGCGCGTGTTCGGCCGCGCGGTCGCCGATTGGGAAATGGACGATCTGTCGTGCGCGGTGGGCAGCGTGTTCCAGAACCCGCGCAGCCAGTTCTTCAACCTCGACACCACCTCCGAGATCGCCTTCGGCTGCGAGAACATGGGCGTCCCCCGCGACGAGATCGCCCGCCGCATCGCCTCGACGACGTGTGCGCTGGGCATCGATCACTTGCTCGAACGCGACATCCGAGCGCTTTCGGGCGGGGAAAAACAGCTCGTCGCCGTCGCCTCGGTTCATGCGATGAAGCCGTCTGCGTTCGTGCTCGACGAACCCACCGCCGCGCTCGACGTGCGCGCGATGCTGCGCCTGCGCGACGTGGTCGCGCGGCTCAAGGCAGCGGGCAAGACGGTTCTTATCGCCGAGCATCGCCTGTGGTGGCTGCGGGGAGTGGCGGACCGTATCGTGCTCATGCGCGATGGAACGGTCACGACGGAGATGAGCGCCGATGCGTTTGCGCAGATGCCTGCAGAGGCGCGTGAACGGCTCGGGCTGCGCGCGTGGGATATCGAGCAGGTGGAGCCGCGCGCGGCGGGTGCGGCGCGCGAGAAACCGCAAGGCCGTGCCGAGGGCGCGTCGGCGCTCATCGTGCGCGGGCTCAAGGTTCGCTACGGCAGAAGCGGCCCTTTCGTCGTGAACGACTGCGATTTCGATGCTGCCGCGGGGCGAGCGGTGGCGCTTGTCGGGCGAAACGGAGCGGGAAAGACGACGTTCGCACGCTGCCTCGCGGGCCTTCATGCGGAGGCGGCGGGCGAGATCCGCATCGAGGGCGAGGCGCTCGGGCCGCGCAAGCGCGCGGGTCGCGTGTTTCTCGGCATGCAGGAGAGCGGCTACCAGCTGTTCAGCGACACGGTCGAAGGCGAGCTGCGCCTCGCGCTCGATGCGCGTCGAGTGCGCAAGGCGCCGGCGGCAGGAGGCGAAGGACTCGACGACGCTCGGGAGTCGGAGACCGCCCTCATCGATGCCGCGCTTGCGAACTTCGGTCTCGAAGAACTGCGCGACCGGCATCCGCTTTCCCTTTCAGGAGGCCAGCGCCAGCGCCTCGCCATCGCCGCCGGGTCGCTGCAAGGGTCGCGCGTGCTCGTGCTCGACGAGCCGACGAGCGGGCTCGACCTTGCGAACATGGAGCGCATCGCCGCCGAGATCGACCGGCTCAAGGCGGCGGGGTACTGCATCGTCGTCATCACGCACGACTTCGAGTTCGCGTGCGCCACGTGCGACGAGATAGCCCATTTCGAGAACGGCCGCATCGCGGAACGATTCGACCTCGTGCCGTCGACCGTGCCTCGGGCGCGAACGCTGTTCGGATTCGACTGATCGCGCAGTGCGGACGCGGGCGCGCATCGTCGTGCGACGCAAAGGTGCATCGCTTTGGACTTTTCGGTATCAACTGCCTCACGAAAGGAGACGTTTCACATGGTAACGGCGGCATCGGCCCAGGGGAGCGCGAAGCTCCAGGGCAAGGACTTCATCTTCATCGCGATCTTCGGGCTTCTGCTCTTCATCGTGTTCTTCGCGTTCGCGATGGTTCTCGGCATGAACGCGAACACGTTCTGGTTCACGCACGCCATCGGCGCGATCCCGGGCGGCATCGTGTGGATGTACCTCGCCGCGCGCGTGCCGAAGCCGGGCGCGACGATCGTCATGTCGGTCATCGTGGCGGTCGTGGGCCTTCTGCTTGGCATGTTCTGGACGGGGCCGGTGGGCATCGTCGTGGGCGGCGCGCTGGCGGAGATCGTCATGGCGGCAGGCAAACGGTCGAAAGTTGCGGTCATCGCGGCGTTCGCCGTGTGGACGCTCTCCTTCTGGATCGGCCAGGAGTCGATGGTGTTTCTCGCGGGCGGTTCCTACGTCGACATGGTGGTCCAGTCGGGCATGAGCCGCGAGTACGGCGAGACGCTCGTCGGGTTCATGCAAAGCCCCCTCATCGTCGTCGCGGGCGTTCTGTGTGCCGTCGGCCCTATCGTCGGCGGTCTTCTCGGGTCGAAGATCTTCAACAAGCACTTCGCACGCATCGCTGCATAACAGGTCGCTTTTCTCTTCAAGCTGCCGCTTCGGTTTCGGGGCGGCAGCTTCTTTTTTCTGCGTAATCGTTCATATGCATCGTTGTTGGATGATTTTTCCGATGAATCGCTACATTGTTATCCAAATATAACATTCAACGAGAAACGGAGAGATGCGGAATGGAAGGAAGGCGAGATCAGCGCGCGTCGAAGAATCGGCAGCGCAACCCCATCATGCGGCTGCTCGATTTCGCGGGCGGGTATAAAAAGCTCACGATCCTCGGCTGCGTGCTGTCGGGCGTGAACGCGCTGTGCGCTATCGCGATGCTCGTGTGCGTGTGGTTCGTGCTGCGAGATCTCATCGCGGTGGCGCCCGACTGGTCGGCGGCGCCGAATGCGACAGGCTACGGCATCGCGGCGTTCGCGTTCGCGCTTGCTGGGCTCGTCATCTACTTCGCGGCGCTCATGTGCACGCATCTTGCGGCGTTCCGCACGGCGACGAACATGCGCGCCGCCGCGCTCGAGCACCTCTCCCGTGTGCCGCTCGGATACTTCGACGCGCACGCGACCGGCGAGCTGCGCCGCGTCATCGAGGGAGCGACCGGGCTTACCGAGGGCGTGCTCGCGCATCGTTTCCCCGATTTCGTGGGCGCGCTCGTCACGCCTGTGGCGTACCTCGTCGTCATGGTCGCCGTCGACTGGGTACTGGGTCTGCTCTGCCTCGTGCCCGTTGCCGTGTCCGCCGCGTGCATGTTCTGGATGATGGCCGGAGGCGGCGGCGACGAGAACACCAACATGATGACGTTCATGAAGAACTACCAAGACGCGCTCGACCGCATGAACAAAGCGGCGGTCGAATACGTCCGCGGCATCCCCGTCGTGAAGGTGTTCCAGCAGACGGTGCGGTCGTTTTCCACCTTCCGCGAGTCGATTCGGGCATATCGGGAGTTCGCGAGCGCCTACGTGCGCCTCTGCACGCCGCCTCAGGTGGCGCAGCTCGTGGCGATCAACTCCACGTTCGCCGTGCTCGTGCCGGCGGGCATCCTGCTCGCGCAGAACGCGGGCGATTTCGCGGCGTTTCTTTCCGACTACCTGTTCTACGTCGTCTTCTCCGCTCTCACGACCATGATGATGACGAGGGTGATGTACGCCTCGCAGGCGCTTACCGAGGCGCAGGACGCCGTCATGCGCATCGAGCGCATCCTCGATGCGCCCGTCATGGCGGACGCGGATCCTGCGCGCGCCACGGATCCTGCAGACGACTCGATCGAGTTCGACCGCGTGACCTTTTCCTATCCCGGAACCGACCGCCCGGCGCTCGAGAACGTGTCGTTGCGCGTGCCCGCAGGCGCCACGGTGGCGCTCGTGGGACCGAGCGGCAGCGGCAAGACGACGGCGGCGAGCCTGGTGCCGAGGTTCTGGGACGCGTGCGAAGGCGCCGTGCGGATCGGCGGTGTCGACGTGCGCGACATCCCGCTTTCCAGCCTCATGGATCGCGTGGCGTTCGTGTTCCAGAACGACCGGCTGTTCAAGCAGAGCCTTGCCGACAACATCCGCGCCGCCCGGCTCGACGCGACGCGCGAGGAGGTGGAGGCGGCGATGCGCGCCGCCCGATGCGACGACATCGTCGCGAAGTTCCCCGACGGGCTCGATACCGTAGCGGGTGCGCGCGGCGTCTACCTCTCCGGAGGCGAGTGCCAGCGCATCGCGCTTGCCCGGGCGATCCTCAAAGACGCCCCGATCGTCGTGCTCGACGAAGCGACGGCGTTCGCCGATCCGGAAAACGAAGCCCTCATCCAAAAGGCGCTCGCCGTGCTCGCGAAGGGCAAGACGGTGCTCATGGTGGCCCATCGGCTCTCGACGGTGGTGGATGCCGACATGATCTGCGTGCTCGACGAGGGGAGAATCGTCGAGCAAGGCGCGCACGCCGAGCTCGTGGCGGCGGGAGGCCTCTACGCGAAGATGTGGGACGATTACCGCACGAGCGTTTCGTGGCGGATTGCCGGAAAGGGGGCCGGCCATGCTGCGTAGCGCGCTCGGACTCACCGATCAGGGGTGGCGCACCTTCAAGCGGGGCGTGCTCTTCTGCGCGATCTCGAACCTCGTGCTCATGGCGCCGATGTGCATCCTGTTCCTGCTCGTGCGCGATTTCATGGCCCACCTCGAAGCGGGGGCGCCGCTGCCGGCGCTTTGGCCGTACCTCGTCGCGGTCGTCGTCGTGCTCGCGCTCATCGCAGTGACGCAGCTGCTCGAATACCGCAACACCTACGGCCCCGTGTACGAGGAAAGCGCCCGCAAGCGCGAAGGCATCGCCGAGCGTTTGCGGCTGCTCCCGCTGTCGTTTTTCGGCACACGCGATCTGTCCGATCTCACGAACACCATCATGAAGGACTGCGCGGACCAGGAGCGGCTGTTCATGCACGTGGTGCCGCAGCTGTTCGGCACGGGCGTATCGAGCGCTGTCATCATCGTCGGCGTGATCGCTTTCGATTGGCGGCTCGGGCTCGCGGCGTTCTGGCCGCTGCCGGTCGCGGTGGCGATCATGGCGGTGACGAGCGGCTATTCCAACCGCAGGATCAAAGCGAAGGAAGCGCGCCGCCTCGAAATGATCGACGGCGTACAGGAATATCTCGACTGCGCGCGCGAGATCCGCGCGACGAACCGCGCAGGTGCGTTTCTCGGGGAACTGCGCGGAAGGCTCGGCGCGTTCGAGCGGGCGCAGGTGGCGTCCGAGCTCGCCACGGGCGTGACGATCTCGTCCGGGCAGGCGTTCCTCAAGCTCGGCATCGCCACGACCATCCTTGCGGGGGCGGCGCTCATCGTGTCGGGCGGTGTGGATTTCCTCACGTACTTTGTATTCCTCCTCATCGTCACGCGCGTGTACGACCCCATCAACGTCGTGCTACAGTCGAGCGCAGAGCTCATGGAGATGCGCCATTCGATCCGCCGCACGAACGCGCTTGCGGCCGAGTGTCCCATGACGGGATCGAAGGACTTTCGCCCGCAAGGCCATGATGTGGCGTTTCGCGATGTGTCGTTCTCCTACGGAGGCACCGACGAGGCGGTGCTTGCTAATGTGACGTTCACGGCGCGCGAGGGCGAGGTCACGGCGCTCGTAGGGCCGTCCGGTTCGGGTAAGTCGACGTGCGCGAAGCTCGCCTGCCGTTTCTGGGATGCTGACGCGGGGTGTGTGACCGTGGGCGGCGTGGACGTAGCGACGGTGGACCCCGAGGTGCTGCTTGCCGATTTCGCACAGGTCTTCCAAGACGTCGTGCTTTTCGACGAAACGATCATGGACAACATCTGGATCGGCCGCGAGGGCGCCACCGACGAGGACGTGCTTGCCGCCGCGCATGCTGCGAACTGCGACGGGTTCGTGAGCCTTCTGCCGGAAGGCTACACCACGAAGATCGGCGAGAACGGGGCGCGCCTCTCGGGTGGCGAGCGCCAGCGCATCTCGATCGCCCGGGCGCTTCTGAAGGACGCGCCGATCGTCGTGCTCGACGAGGCGACGGCCTCTCTCGACGTGGAGAACGAGACGGAGGTGCAGCAGGCGCTCTCGAGGCTTCTCGCCGGCAAGACGGTCATCGTGATCGCGCACCGCATGCGCACGGTCATGGGCGCCGACCACGTGGTCGTGCTCGAGGAGGGTCGCGTGGCCGAGCAGGGCAGCCCGCAAGAGCTCATGGCGGCCGGCGGCCTGTTCGAACGAATGGTTCGCTTACAGACTGAAAGCGCGGAGTGGACGCTGTGAGGTCGCCGCGGCTCTCCGCGTTCCGGGCTCCCGTCGCGAGCGCCCATGCGAAAAGCGCGGTGCGTTTGAATCCTCGCCGCTATAATGCCTGGTCTGTGCTGCCGTGCGCACCTGCGTTATTCGTTTGACCTCGGCGCTTCCATGAGAGCAGCAGCGCCGAATTGATGATCACGACGACCGAGCCGGCGTTGTGGACGAGCGCTCCGACAACCGGTCCCATGATACCCGTCATCGCAAGGACGATCGCGACGAAGTTGAGCGTCATCGAGAAGGTGAGGTTGAGCCTGATCGTCGTGAGCATGCGTTTCGAAAGCGCGAGCAAGTGCGGCAGCGACGCGATGTCGTCGCGGACGAGGGCGATGTCGGCGGCGTCGACGGCGATGTCGCTTCCCGTCTGCCCCATCGCGATGCCCACCGTCGCTCGTTTGAGGGCGGGAGCATCGTTGACTCCGTCGCCCACCATGCAGACGGGCTGTCCCGACATCTCGTAATCCTCGATGGCGAGTAGCTTGTCTTCGGGCAGGCAGTCTGAGCGCACCTCCTCTATGCCCGCCGTCTTTGCAATGTGCTTCGCCGCTTGGGCGTGATCTCCGGTGAGCAGAACCGGATCGAACGAGATCTCCTTGATCGATCGGATGGCTGCCTGCGCCGTCGGGCGGACCGTGTCGGCGAGCGCGACGAACCCGGCGCATGTGCCCTCGATCGCCACGAGCACGACGGTGCATCCTTCGTCGACGTGCCGTTGCGCGGCTTGATTCGCGCTGTCTGCTCCGTGCGCGCCGATCTCGAGCATCATTTCCAAATTGCCCGCTGCGATGCGCCTGCCATCGACTATGGCGGCCACTCCGCGCCCGGGCGTCATCTCGAACCCGCTGACGGAGGGCGGCGCGGAGCCGTTTTCCTGCTCCTGCGCGCGATGCGCGATCGCCTTGCCGAGCGGATGCTCCGAAAGCCGCTCCGCCGCACCGACGAGCCTGATCAGCTCGTCTGCGCCGATCGAGCCCCAACTCCCATCGGCGGGTCCGGCGGAAGCCTCGTCATCTTCGGGTCGCGATCCGCCCAGAGTCTCGACGGCCACCACTTTCGGCTTCCCGAACGTGAGCGTGCCCGTCTTGTCGAACGCGATCTTCTTCACGCCGGCAAGCCGCTCGAGCGCATCGCCCTCGCGCACGAGCACGCCGTATTTCGTCACGTTGCCGATGGCGGCCATGATCGCCGTCGGCGTGGCGAGCACGAGTGCGCATGGGCAGAACACGACGAGGATGGTGACCGCGCGGATGACCTCGCCGGTGACTGCCCAAGTGCCCGCTGCGGCGAGGAGCGCTGTCACGACGATCCACGTCGCCCAACGATCTGCAAGCCGCACGATCTTCGCTTTTCCGGCATCCGCCGATTTCACCAATTCGATCATGCGCGCGATGGAGCTGTCCGCGCCGGCGCGTGTCGCGCGCATCTCGAATGCTCCGAACTGGTTGACGGTGCCGCTGCGCACCTCGTCTCCGGACGCTTTGTCGACCGGCAGCGACTCGCCGGTCATGACGGATTCGTCGATGGAGGTTTGGCCTGCGGTGATGACGCCGTCTGCCGGCACCGTTTCACCCGGGAGCACGCGCAGGACGTCGTTTTCGCGCACATCGTCGGCGGGGATCGTCTCTTCGCCGACGGCGGTGACGCGCCTTGCTGTGCGCGGGGTGAGATCGACGAGCTTCTCGATGCCGGAGCGCGCCTTGGCGACGGTGAGATCTTCGAGCAGCGCTCCGAGCTGCATGATGACGGCGACCTCGCCGGCTGCGAAGTACTCGCCGATGATGAGCGAGGCGACGAGCGCGAGCGACACGAGCACGTCGGCTTTGATGTCGAACTCGGTCGTCAGCCCGATGAAGGCTTCGATGATGATGGGCGCGCCGCAGAGCACGACGGCTATCCAGGCGGGGTTGAAGGGGAGGGAATCCGGCGCGAAGAAGCTCACCACGAGCGCGATGGCAGAAACGACGAGGAACGAGATCTCGCGTTTCGTGCCGCCCCACTCCAGTGCCGCCTCAAGCCCTTTGATCAACGTGCTGTCCGCGCTGACGATGCCTTTTTCCATTGATCTGCCTTTCTTGATCGACCTGCCGTTCGGATGGAACGGAGTCGAATCCATCCGAAGCCCGAGAAGGCGGTTATCTGCGCTTGTAGCCCGTGTATATCGTCATGATCGCGCAGACGACGCTTGCCCATGCCCAGAAGCGATGCCTCTTCATGTTCTCCTCCAAAGTTTGACACGGTTGACAAAACTGCTACCCCGCATTATCTTGCATAAAGTTTGCCATATGCAACAAAAAGTTTGCCAACGAGGAGAAAGGGCGGTGCCATGAAGGACGGAACGCGGAACGGTTTGCTGGTGGGGGCGGGCTTTCTTCTGGGGACGATCGGCATCAAAGCGCTGACGAGCCCTGCGGCAAGGCGCTGCTACGTCCAGGGAGTCGCCTACGGACTGCGTGCGAGGGACAGCTACTCGAGCATCGTCGAGGAGGCCAAGGCGCAGGTCGACGACATCGTCGCGGAGGCAGGCTACCTTAACGACGTCCAATCCTCTGAGCGTCGGGAATGCGAGGCGTCCTCGAAGGGCGCAGCCGGCGCGGTTTCGGAATCCGAGAAATAGCGGCGCGATGGACTTCTCGATCGAGCATGAGATCCCCGGCCGGATGCGCATCAGGCTTGTCGGACCGGTTCCCGACGAGGGTCTCGATGCGTTCTCGGCGGTGCTCGAAGAGGTTCCCCATGTGGAGAAAGCGATCGTGTATCCCCGTATCGGGTCGGCTGCTGTGCGCTATCGCAACGTCGACGGCGCGCGCGATGAGGTGGCAAGAAGCCTTTCCCTCATCGATCCCCGTGCGATCGATGAGGCTCGTTCGCGTTGCGCCGTATCGACGGCGCCGCGTGCCCACGCGCTGATGCTCGACCTCGCGGCACTCGTCGGATTCCACTTCGCGCGCAGGCTCTTCGCGCCGCCTCCCCTCCGGGCCGTCTGGGCAGTATGGCGCTACCGCCGTTTCCTCAAGGAGGCGCTGCGTTCCCTCTGCCGCTCACGTCTCGGCGTCCCGGTGCTCGATGCGGCGGCGATCGGGGTGTCGTTTCTCAAGCGTGATCCCAAAACGGCGAGCGAGACGATGTTTCTGCTCGATATCGGGGAGACGCTCGAGGACTACACGCGGGCGCGTTCGGAAAACGAGCTCATCCACTCGCTGCTCGCCGTTCCCGAGACCGCGCAGAGGATCGAGGGCGGACGGGAAGTGCGCGTCAGCTCGACGGAGTTGACGGCAGGCGATCTTGTGGTCGTGCGCACCGGCATGCCCGTCTGCGTCGACGGCGTGGTCGAGCACGGCGTCGCGATGGTGAACCAGTCGACGCTCACCGGCGAGCCGCTCGCCGTCGAACGCTCGATCGGCGACGATGTGTTCGCAGGCACCGCCGTCGAGGAAGGCGAGATATTCGTGCGCGTGAAGTCGAGCGCGAGAGACACCAAGCTGCGCTCGATCGTGGCGCTCGTGGAACTGTCCGAATCGCTCAAAGCCGGCGCCCAGACGCGTCGCGAGCGATTGGCGGACGCTATCGTCCCGTGGAATTTCCTGCTCGCCGGGGTGGTTGCCCTCACTACGAGAAGCCTCGCCAAAACGTCGGCGGCGCTCATGGTCGACTATTCCTGCGCGCTCAAGCTCACTGGATCGATCGCCGTGCTTTCCGCCATGAGCCAAAGCGCGAAGGCGGGGTTCACCGTGAAGGGATCCCGCTGCTTCGAGGAATTCGCTGCGGCGGACACGATCGTGTTCGACAAGACGGGAACGCTCACCGAGGCAACGCCTCAGGTCGCATGCGTTATAGCGCTCGACGGGTGGAATCGCGGGCAGATCCTGCGGCTCGCCGCATGCCTTGAAGAGCATTTTCCGCACCCCGTCGCCCGCGCCGTCGTCCGCGCGGCAGCGGAGCGCAATCTCAAGCACCGCGAGCGACATGCGGAAGTGGAGTATATCGTCGCGCACGGCATCGCCTCATCGCTCGACGGCAAGCGCGTCGTCATCGGCAGCGAGCATTTCGTCATCGGGGACGAGGGCGTTTCCATCAGCGACATCCAGCGCGCGAAGATCGATGCGGAGGCGGGGAGCCTCTCGGTCCTGTATCTGGCGGTCGACGGAAAGCTCGTGGGCGCCATCGGCATCGAGGATCCGCTCAAGCCCGATGCGGCGGAAAGCATCGCCCGGCTGCGAGAGCTTGGGTTCGAGCATGTCGTCATGCTCACGGGCGACAACGAACGTGCCGCCGCGCGCATAGCGGGCGAAGCGGGCATCGACGAGTACGAGGCGAATCTCCTTCCGGAGCAGAAGCACGCCTATGTGGAGCGGCTCGTCTCGCGGGGGAGGCGCGTCGTCATGGTGGGCGACGACGTGAACGATTCTCCGGCGCTCTCCGCCGCTAACGTCGGCGTGGCGATGGCGACAGGAACGGCGATCGCGAAGGAGGTCGCCGACATCACGCTTTCCGACGGGGATGTGGCCTCGCTCGTATCGCTGAGGAAGCTGTCGAGGAGTCTCATGCGCCGGCTCGACGCATCGTTCGCGCAGGTGATCGCCGTCAATTCCGCGCTACTGGCGGGCGGTGTCACGGGGGTCGTGACCCCGCAGGCGTCTTCGCTTCTTCATAACGCCTCGACGGTTGCTTTGAGCTTGAGGAGCTCGGTTCCCTACCGCGTTTAGCTGTGCTGCCACTGCGTGGGGGAGCATCCGAATTCGCGGCGGAACGCCGCATCGAACGAGGATGAGCGGGCGTAACCGACCTTCTGCGCCACCTCGGCGACGTTCATGCCTTCGTCTTCGATCAGCTGGCATGCTGCCTGCATTCGCTTTTCTCGTATGCGTTCGGCCACGCCTTTTCCGCAAACGCGCCGGAACGCCTCGCAGAGCTTCGAGCGGCTTACGTACAGCTCGGCAGCGATTGCCCGTGCGGTGAGGGGTTCGGCGAGGCGCGCCGAGATGACTGCTTCCGCTCGCTCGACAAGCGCCCTATCCGCCTGCCTTGCCTGCGCGCCCGCTGCAGTGCCGGAACGCGCCAGGAGTGCGGTGAGCGCTTCGAGCGCCTTGGCGTGGAAGTACGGCGCGGCTCCGGGGAGGGCGGCGCGCTCAGGCGAGAACGCACGCAGGATGAGCCTCATCTCAGGGGGAGGGCTGACGGGGTCGAACGACCGCATCGTCTTGTTTGCGTCCTCGAAGTCGCCGGGGAATGTCTTCGCCAGCCTATCGAAATAATCGGGCGTGTAGGTGACGCTCGTCGACTCGAAAAGGATGCCCGCCTCCATGAGGCAGCGTGTCGTGCCGCCCGTCTGCGAGAACGCCGCGAGGTTCTCCGTTTCCGCGGGAGCGCTCGGTTCGGCTCCCGGCAGCGAGAGGAACGTTGCGCGCGAACCCGAGAAGATGCAGGAGAAGTCCGTCGGCCGCTCCTCGAGCACGAGGGGCTTTTTGAGGCGCAGGGAGTGCATGCTCACGAGGCAGTCGTCGCCGAGCGGGGCGGTCCAGAGGAACCCCTCGCCGAGCGATTTCGGCAGCGTGCCGTACAGCCCGCAGCGGATGGGCTCCATGCGTAAGGAGAGCTGCTCCACCTGCGGTTCGACGAACGTCCGCAGATGCTGCGGCATGCCCGATCGCAGCGCGTCCATGCAGGCCTCCTCTCCGGCTTGGGTTTCGAGATCGTCCCGGCTCGTTTCGAGAGCGTCCCCGGTTTCCGCATCGGGGGTGGGCTCCCTGAGCGCAATGATAAGTTAACTATATATAACTATCAAGCGCGCTCTCGCCGACGCGGCGTGGGGCGACGCGGTTTCTCGGATCGGAGGCTTTCATGGAACAGAGAGGGGATGCGTCCCCGCGCAAGCGCGGCGCCGTCGCGCGGCTGCTCGATTTCGCCGGGCCGCGCAAGGCGCTCACGTATCTGGGTTGCGTGCTCTCGGCGCTCTCGATGGTCGTGGGGTTCGGCCCGTATGTGTGCATCTGGTTGGTGGCTCGCGACCTCATCGCGGTCGCGCCCGACTGGAGCGCGGCCGCGGGCATCGCTGCCTACGGGTGGTGGGCGCTCGGCTTTTCGGCGGCGTCCATCCTGCTGTACTTCGCGGGACTCATGTGCACGCACCTGGCGGCGTTCCGCTGCGCGGCGAACATGCGCAAGCAGGCGACCGAGCATCTGATGCGTGCGTCGCTCGGCTACTTCGACACGCATGCCTCGGGCGCGCTGCGGCGCGTGGTTGACGGCTGCGCGGCGGAGACGGAAGGGCTGCTCGCGCATAAGCTGCCCGACACGGCGGGTTCTGTCGCCATGATCGTCGGCATGCTCGCGCTGTTCTTCGCGTTCGACTGGCGACTCGGGCTTGCGTGCCTGGTTCCTGTCGTCCTCTCGCTTGCCTGCATGTTCTACATGATGGGCGGGCGCGGCATGGACTTCATGACGAAGTACATGGAGTCGCTCGTCAAGATGAACAAGACGGGCACCGAGTACGTGCGCGGCATCCCCGTGGTGAAGGTGTTCCAGCAGACGGTCTATTCCTTCAAGGCGTTCCATGACGCCATCGAGGAGTTCACGCGGCTTGCGCAGGATTACGCCGTCAAGTGGTGCCAGACGCCGCAGTCGCTCTCGCTCACTGTCATCAACGGCGTGGCGGTGTTCCTGGTGCCCGTCGCCATACTGCTGGCGCCCGGCGAAGGCGGTTTCGGGACGTTCCTGGCGAACTTCGCGTTCTATGCCATCTTCTCGGCGGTCATCCCCACGGCCATGACGCGCGTGATGTTCATGTCCGAGGCGTTCCAGTCCGCCGCCGACGCCGTGTCGCGCGTCGAGGAGGTGCTCGCGGCTCCCGTGATCGAGGCGCCGGCGAACCCGAAGGCGCCCAAGGGCAACTCCATCGCGTTCGAGGACGTGAGCTTCACCTATGAGGGAGCTGAGTCGCCCGCGCTCAGCCACGTGAGCTTCGAGGTGCCCGCGGGCTCCACGGTGGCGCTCGTGGGGCCTTCGGGCGGCGGCAAGACCACGGCGGCGAGCCTCGTGCCGCGGTTCTGGGACGCGGACGGGGGACGCGTGCTCTTCGGCGGCGTCGACGTGCGCGACATGGATCCGCACGACCTCATGGATCGCGTGGCGTTCGTGTTCCAGGCGAACCGCCTGTTCAAGCAGAGCATCCTCGAGAACGTGCGCGCGGCGCGTCCCGATGCGACGCGCGAGGAGGTGCTCGCAGCGCTCCACGCCGCCCAGTGCGACGACATCGTCGAGAAGCTGACCGACGGCGTCGACACCGTGTACGGTGCGGAGGGCACCCATCTTTCCGGCGGCGAGGTGCAGCGGCTCATGTTGGCACGCGCCATCCTGAAGCGCGCCGACGTGGTGGTGCTCGACGAGGCGACGGCCTTCGCCGACCCTGAGAACGAGGCCAAGATCCAGCGCGCGTTCTCCGAGCTCGCGCACGGGCGCACCGTGCTCATGGTGGCGCACCGCCTGTCCACCGTGCGCAACGCAGACCGGATCGTGGTGCTCGACGGCGGACGCGTGGTCGAGCAGGGCACCCACGACGAGCTCGTGGCGGCCGGCGGCCTGTACGCCCGCATGTGGGCCGACTACGAGCGGGCAATCAACTGGAAGATCACGTCTGAGGAGGTGGCCTAGATGTCCATCAAAGAGAAATACGGGCTCACTGACGAGGGCGTGCGCAACGTCAAGCTGGGAGCCGTGTGGACCGCGGTGTCGAACCTTGTGGTGTTCGCGGGCGTGGGCGCGCTCTTCCTGGCGATGGGCGCGTTCATGGATCACCTGACGGGCGGGGCGGCGCTGCCCGACATTATGCCTTACGCCATCGGGCTCGCGGTGTTCGCAATCGTGCTGTTCGTTACCGAGTACTTCGCCTACTACTACCAGTACGGCGTCATCTACAAGGAGAGCGGGCGGCTGCGCATCGGGCTTGCGGAGCGCCTGCGGAAGCTCCCGCTGTCGTTCTTCGGCAGGCGCGACCTGGCGGATCTCACCGAGACCATCATGGGCGACGTGAAGACTATCGAGCACGCCTACAGCCACGTGCTGCCCGAGCTCTACGGCGCCTACATCATGCTCGGCGTGGCGGCGGTGGGGCTTTTGGCGTTCGACTGGCGGCTGGCCATCGCGGCGCTGTGGAGCGCGCCGGTGGCGCTCGGGCTGCTGTTCGGCGCGCGGCGGGCGCTCCAGCCCATGATGCACGCCACCCGCATGAGGGGTCTCGCTATCTCCGAGGACATCCAGGAGGCGCTCGAATGCGTGCGCGAGGTGCGCGCGACCAACCAGGAGGAGCGCTACCTCGAGCACATCCGCGCCGACATCGACGCGGCTGAGCGCCAGGCGGCGAAGTCCGAGATCGCGTGCGGCGTCTGCGTGAACGGCGCGCAGATCGTGCTGCGGCTGGGCATCGCCACCACCATCCTCGTCGGCTCGATGTTGGTGCTCGACGGGTCGTGCGGCTTCATGACGCTGTTCTGCTTCCTTTTGGTTGCGTCGCGCATCTACGCCCCGTTCGACCAGTGCCTCATGCTCATCGCGGAGCTGTTCTCGGCGAAGACCTCGGCCGCCCGCATGAAGGCCTTTTACGACGAGCTGCTGGCGGAAGGCGCGGAGGCCTTCGAGCCGTGCGGACATGACGTGGCCTTCGAGAATGTGGGCTTCTCGTACGGCGAGGGCGGGCCGAAGGTGCTCGACGGCGTGACGTTCACCGCCAAGGAAGGTGAGGTCACCGCACTCGTGGGGCCGAGCGGCTCGGGCAAGTCCACCTGCGCACGGTTGGCGGCGAGGCTGTGGGATGCGACCGAGGGACGCGTGACCGTGGGCGGCGTGGACGTGGCGACGGTGGATCCCGAGGTGCTGCTGCGCGACTTCTCGGTGGTGTTCCAGGACGTGGTGCTCTTCGACGATACCGTGGCGGGCAACGTTCGGCTGGGCAGGCGCGGGGCGACCGACGAGGAGGTGCTCGCCGCCGCGCGTGCCGCGAACTGCGACGGATTCGTTTCCCGCATGCCTGAAGGCTATCAAACGATGGTCGGCGAGAACGGCGCGCGCCTCTCCGGCGGCGAGCGCCAGCGCATCTCCATCGCTCGGGCCCTTTTGAAGGATGCGCCGGTTGTGCTCTTGGACGAGGCGACGGCATCGCTCGACGTGGAGAACGAGACCGAGGTGCAAGGCGCACTCAGCCGCCTGCTTGCCGGACGCACGGTGATCGTGATCGCACACCGTATGCGCACCGTCATGGCCGCGGACAAGGTGGTCGTGCTCGACGGCGGTCGCGTGGCCGAGCAAGGCAGCCCGCAAGAGCTCATGGAGCAAGACGGCCTGTTCGCCCGCATGGTGCGCCTGCAGACCGAAAGCGCCGAGTGGGCGCTGTGAGGCGATCGGGCGGGGCGGGCGCCTCGCCCTATCGGCGTTAAGCTCGCGACTGGTGTGAAGAAACGATCTGGAATGTGAAATAGTGACTGCCCCTTTTTCACGCTTCACTAGCCGACGATGACGCCTTCCGACCAGCGTAGGATCAGGTCGACGAGCTCTCGGCGTTCAACGTCGTCTTTCGGGCGGTGGGCTTGCCAGTCGCGGCCGACTTCGAGGATGCGCGCCTCGTCGCTTTCGAGCTGCGCGGCGAGCTCGGCTTTCGTGCGGGGGTAGGCGCCCGTCCGGGCGAACTGCAGCGCCTGCAGCGAGAAGAACGCGCCTTTGAAGAGCGATTCCAGGATGCTGTCGGCAGCGTCGCTGTCGAAGACGTAGGCGTGGCAGGTCGCGTGGTAGATCCCCGATGCGCCGATCCGCGCCGCCTCCAGGGCATCACCTTTCGTGAACGGACCGACACCGGGGAGCGCGCCGAAGATGGTGTGCGTATCGTTGTAAAACTGGAAGAGCTCGTGGCGAGGCCATGCGGCGAGCACGCGCTCGGGTCCGACGAACCCGCAGGCGAGTTCACTATGAGGCATCGACTGCACGACGGCGCGGTAGCGCGCGAGGTCATCGGCGTCCACGTGGTCGAGCAGCACCACGAGATCGATGTCGCTGCCTTCGCGCGCCTCGCCCCGAGCGCGGCTCCCCTGAATCCCGACGAATCGCAGACGTTCTCCGAACTCCGCCTTCAGTTTCCCAGTCGCCTCTTCCGCCCATGCGAATGCGTCCATGTTGGCTTCCTCCTTCGGTTTCCGAAGGGACGATTATACAAGTCGATGTACGGATAGGAGCGCGAAGGGGCGGTGGCGGTTACGCCGCGGGGATGCGAATAGCTTGCAGAAAGGCAACGCCCTCCTGGGCGAAGCCCAGTTCGAAAGTATGTGCGGCAGCTCCAGATAAGGGCGTTACCTTGCGGATGAGTTTAACGTGATGTGCTTTTCTGTTGCAGTCTTGAAATAGCGATGCTCTTGCCCCGCGCCAATTCGCGGGCGACGCGGCGGTTATCCTTGCGTTATGGGCGATCGGGTGGAAGCTTAGGGGGTAGGCGCGGCACCTTGTCTCGTTGTTTCGTGTGTTGGCGAATGCCGTCTTACCGGATTCCCTCGTAATGCGTCCACATGCGAACGACCTTGACCGTGCCCTGGAACTGCTCGCCGTCGACGGTGGTGGGGGTGGCATAGACGGTGTAGACAAAGCGATGCTGCAGGGAGATGCGTCGCGAATAGAGCCCCTCGAGGCTGCCAACAAGACCCTCGAAGGCAGGAGGTGTTGCAAACGGATCGGCGCGCACGACCTCGATGAGCTGCTTGGCTTTTTTCTCCAGTCCAGCTGCCTTCAGCTTCTTTGCATCTTTGGCTGCCTGTTTGGTGAAGACGATATGCCACATGCTCACCACTCCAGGGCGGTCTCGTTAACGCATTCCTCGATGGGGGTATCGCGGCCGTCGATAAGCGACTGCGCCATGCCGGGGATGCCCATGAGGTAAAGGGTCTCCTCGATGGCGGCCCATTCGTCCTCGCCCACGAGCACCGCCCCTTTGCCCTTGGTGTTGGTGATGGCGATCGGCGTACAGTTATCGTTGATCTGCGCGATGACGTTGTAGAGATCCTTGCGCAGAGCGGTTGCGCTGATTGAGGTCATGGGTTGCTCCTAACGTACGCTGTTACGTACGTTGATTCTAGCGTACGCAACAGCGTACGTCAATCATCGATAGTTCACCAACGAGCATGTGGGTCCCGTAGCTGAATGTAGCTATCCGTATCTTGTCTTGGGTACGATCTGATTTCTTCCAGCGAATCAAAGGAGGTGCGCTCTGTGTGTTTTGCGCCTACTTTTTGGAGAGGCGAACGATAAGGTAGATCAGCCACTCTACGGCCAAGACTCCGAGAAAGAAGATCCCCCATACGGCGAAGCTGATCAGCTTAGCCTCAAGCGTCTGCACGGCCCCATGCCCGTCCACCGCTCTGACGAACAGGAAGATGCTGAAGCAGAGGAACACCGCGAATTGAACGATCTGAAACGTTGCCCAGCCTTTGCCCTTCATGTTGTCGCCTCCGAGTGTTGAAGTGGAGCGTCTTCGCCCAGTACCCCTCCGTGGATGTGCGGGGGAGGGGTTTCTCGTCTTGTTTCATCGACGCGAAACAGGTATGCAATCGAAGTGAAACAGGCGCTCTTTCGCCCGGCTGGCAATCGAGGGCAGATAATCCATATTTGGCAGAGTTACTCTGCCAAATATGCCAATGTTGGCAGGAAGCCTCTGCCAACATTGGTTGTTGCGCGAGACGTGGTCGAGCGGCACAATGTCGCCCGCCCGCGGGTTGCATCATTGTTCGCCCAGCGACTCTTGGGAACCAACGCGCGTCAGCTGTCTCTGCGGAAGGCGGCAAATGATTTGAGATCGGCAGGGCTTTCGACGACGAAGGAGACGCTGGGCGATCTGCTCTCGTATTTCCAAGAGGCGTATCTCGTGTTCGGCGTTAAGCAGTTGTCCTACTCCCTTTCCGAATCGACCACGAGCCAGCCGAAAATCTATGCGATCGGTCCGGGTTTGGCGCTTGCCTGCGCCAAAGCGCAAACAGTCGATGCGGGGCAGCGGCTGGAAGGCGCGGTGTACTTGGAGCTGCGACGTCGCATGGCGCCCATGCGACGAGACGCGCTGTCCTCGCTGCGAACCGCTGCGCATGGCTATGAGGTTGATTTCGTCGTTGGCGATGCGCTGTCGAACGAGGTGTCGGAGCTGTATCAAGTCGCCGTCAACGTTGGTGACGAGCGTACCTATCGACGCGAAGTTCGTGCGTTATGGGAGGCGCTTGACGAAAACTCGCGAACCGAAGCCGTCCTTATCGTCGGAGACGGACCGGATAACGTGATGGAGCAAGACGGAAAGCGCATCGTGCAGGTGCCGGCGTGGAAGTGGTTTTTAGCGGGAACCTTGCGAGCTTAATCCCAGCGGGCGCGTCGGTAGATCGCGTCGATGTGCACCTGGGTGGTGTTCACGATGGGAACTGCGACGTCGGAGGGGCGCACGGCAAGCGGTAGCTCGGTGCAGCCGAGCACGATCGCGTCTGCGGCACCTTCCTTGCAGTATCGGTTTGCGAGTGCGACGATCCTCTCCCTGTCGCGGGGGATCACGTTGCCGTTCTCCAGATTGGGATAGATCAGCTTGTCGAGAAAGGAAATGTCGCCGTCGGAAAGGGCGATGACCTCTATTCCGCGTTTCACGAGCGCCTTCTTGTAGAGCCCACTGCGCAGTGTCGGCTCCGTGCCGAGGACGAGCACCTTGCGGAAGCGGTGTCGCTCGAGCTCCTGCGCAGTTGCTTCGACGATGCTGACGACGGGCAGGGGGAACCGGTCGCATATCGCATCCCATACGATATGCTCCGTGTTCGCGGCGATGCCGGCGATCTCCGCTCCCGCCGCTTTCAGGTTGGAAAGACTCGAGAGCACGTGCTCGCCCAGGCTCGACAGGTCGCCTCGCTCGAGCGCGGCATCATGCTCGAGCATGTTCACGCTGTCGATCACGATCTCCGGATACGCGCCGCCGGGCTTCTCTTTCAGGCTTTTCCGCACGAGTCCGAGGTAGTATTCGACCGTCGATGCAGGTCCGATTCCGCCGACGATCCCGGTCTTCTTCATGGTGCCGCCCCCCCCCTCAACGTTGATATGAATCGCCTTCGTCCAGTATCTTCCTATGGGCGCGCGGGGCGGGTTTTCCATCTTGTTTTACCAAAGCGAAACAGGTGGGACTATTCATCTCGCACGAATTCGAGTATGTCGCCCGGCTGGCAGTCGAGGGTGTCGCAGATGGCGTCGAGCGTGGAGAAGCGGATGGCGCTCACCTTGCCCGTCTTGATGCGGGAAAGGTTGACGTTGGAGACCCCTACGCGTTCGGAATGAGAAAAAGGGGCTCTTCGGTGGTTTCTGTGGGAGAGATTCCGGCATAGGCCCAGCTCAGCGGGCGAAAACAACGATCTGGAACTGAAACGGCCCCGGGAGGGGCCGTTTCCGCGTCATCCGCCTATGATTGCTAAGCCAAAT
>URRZ01000002.1 GCA_900550385.1 uncultured Coriobacteriaceae bacterium
CATGCACTTCATGGCCATGTGCACCGGCAGGCGCTCGTACTACACCGCCCCCATCAAGGCGCTGGTCAGCGAGAAGTTCTTCAATCTCGTCGAGGTGCTGGGCCGCGACAACGTGGGCATGATCACAGGCGACGCCAGCGTGAACCCCGAGGCCCCGGTGATCTGCTGCACGCAGGAGATCCTGGCGAACCAGGCGCTGCGCGAGGGCGAGGGGGCCGACATCGGTTGCGTCGCCGTCGACGAGTTCCATTACTACGGCGAGCCCGACCGGGGCTGGGCGTGGCAGGTCCCGCTGCTCATCCTCAAGCGCACCCAGTTCCTGCTGATGAGCGCCACGCTGGGCGACGTGTCCGACATCGCCGCGTCCTTGGGGCGGCGTTCGGGCAGGAAGGTTGATGTGGTGGCCGACGCCCCGCGCCCGGTGCCGCTGGAGTACCGCTACGTGCTCTCGCCGCTGGAGGCCACCATCGAGCTGGCTCTGCGCGAGGGGAAAGCGCCGCTGTACGTGGTCCACTTCGCCCAGGACGCCGCGCTGGATTCGGCGCAGTCGCTGGCAAGCTACGGCGTGGCAACCAAGGAGCAGCGCGAGGCCGTGAAGGAGGCCATCAAGGGCACGCGCTTCACCACGGGCTTCGGCAAGACGCTCAAGCGCCTTCTGGGCTGCGGCGTGGGCGTGCACCATGCCGGCATGCTCCCGCGCTACCGCCTTCTGGTGGAGCGCCTGGCGCAGCAGGGGCTGCTCCCCGTCATCTGCGGCACCGACACGCTGGGCGTGGGGATAAACGTGCCCATCCACACGGTGCTGCTCACCGCGCTGGCGAAATACGACGGGCGCAAGCAGCGCCGGCTCAAGGCGCGCGAGTTCCACCAGATAGCCGGCCGCGCCGGCAGGGCGGGGTTCGACACCGAGGGCCTGGTGATAGCCGAGGCCCCCGAGCACGAGATAGAGAATGCCCGCGCGATGGCGAAGGCGGCGGGGGATCCCAAGAAGCAGCGCAAGATCAAGAAGAAGAAGCCCCCCGAGGGGTTCGTGGGGTGGAGCGAGCAGACCTTCGACCGGCTGGTGGCCGCCGAGCCCGAGACCCTCGTCCCCCACATGGTCGTCACCCACTCCATGGTGCTGGCCCTGGTGGCGCGCGGCGGCGATGCATGGGCGCGCGTGGGGGATCTGGTGGGGGAGTCGGCGCAGACGCCCGCGCAGAAGGAGCGCCTGATGCAGCGCGCCTCCGAGATCTTCGAGACGCTGCAGGACACCGGCGTCATGGTGCGCACGGTCGCCGAGGACGGTTCGGCGGACTACTCGCTGACGGTCGACCTCCCCGAGGATTTCGCGCTCGACCAGCCGCTCTCCCCGTTCCTTCTAGCGGCGCTGGAGCTTTTGGACCCGCAGGGAGAATCCTACGCGCTGGACGTGATATCGCTGATGGAGGCGACGCTGGACGACCCGCGCCAGATCCTGCGCGCCCAGCAGCGCCAGGCGCGCGACAAGGCGATGTTCGAGATGAAGGCGGACGGGGTGGACTACGAGGAGCGCATCGAGCGCCTTGCCGACATCACCTACCCGAAGCCGTTGGAGGACCTGATCGAGTTCGCGTTCGACAAGTACCGCCGCTCGGTGCCGTGGGCCAACGACTACTGGCCCAGCCCCAAGTCGGTGCTGCGCGACATGGTGGAGACGGCGTCGGATTTCAAGGGCTACGTCAATCGCTACGGCATCGCCCGCAGCGAGGGAACGCTGCTGCGCTACCTGTCGGACGCCTACCGCGCGCTTTCCCGGACGATCCCCGAGGAGAAGCTGGACGATCGGCTGCGGGACATCGTCTCGTGGCTCGACCTCGTCGTGCACACCGTCGACTCGAGCCTGGTGGACGAATGGGAGCGCGCCGGCGCGGGCGCCGACGCCGCCCCTCCCGAGGCCGAGGACGCCGTGGTGCGCGACAGGCGCGGCTTGACGGTGCTGGTCCGCAACGCGCTGTTCCGTCGCGTGGGCTTGGCCGCGCGCGACTCCGAGGACGGCCCCGCGCCCTTCGACGCCTCCGCCGAGCTGGGGGCGTTGGATGCCGACTGGGGCTTCCCCCAAAGGCGCTGGCGCGATGCGCTGGACGCCTATTTCGAGGAGCACGGCGAGATCGTCGTCGACGGGGACGCGCGCTCGATGGCCTACCTGTCCATCGACGAGTCCGCCGAACGGGCGGACCATGCCTGGCATGTCGTCCAGGCGTTCAAGGACGAGGACGGCGATCGGGATTTCGCCATCGTGGCGGACGTGGATCTGGATGCCACGCAAGAGGAGGGGGAGGTCGTGTTCCGCAACTACCGCGTGGGGTTCATCGGCGAGCTGGAGTAGGCGCGCCCGTCCCTCGGGGGAGTTCGGCCGCCCTGCACCCCAGCGCTAGAAGTCCGAAGGCTGGACCCCCGCGAGCACCCGCTCGGCCTTCAGGTACAGCGGGTTCTTCGCATGCTTCGGGGATATGAAGCAGATGGGGACCTCGACGGCGTCCTGCGGGTCGATGGGCACGATGACGCTTCCGAACCGATCGTCGGCCAGCGCCGCCTGCGCCACGCTGAACGCGTAGCCCTGCCTGCCGAAGAAGTGCTCGATCATGTCTTCGGGCGACTTGGGAGCGAAGCGCTCGGAGCGCAGCCCCCGCCGCACGTAGGAGGCGAGGATGGATTCGTTGAAGTAATCCAGGTCGGGGTCGACGATGACCGGGTAATCCGCCAGCTCGTCGAGCGTCACGCTCGTGCGGGAGGCGAGGGGATGCTGGGCGTGCATGCTCACGGCGGTGGGCGTGTCCAGTATCACCGCGCAATCGGTGTAGGGGGTGTCGAACCCGCCGATGGTGATGAAGGCGTCCACCTCGCCTTTGCGGAGCTGGTCGAGGGCTTCGTAGCCGCTCATCAGGACCACGTCGACGGGGGCGCCGATGCGGGAGGCGATGAGCGCTTCGATGTTGGCGATCGCCTGCTCGTTGTTCTTGAAACGGGGCGCGCACAGCGCCAGCTGCAATTTCGGGGCGGCGGGGTCGGCCTGTCCGAGGGCGAACGACTCCAGGTCGTTGAAGCAGCGCAGGGCCTCGGCGGCCTTGCGGTAGAACGCCGTGCCGAACGGGGTGGGCTCCACGCCGCGGCTCTTGCGCTCGAACAGCTCGCGCCCGATCTCGTCTTCGAGGTCGGAGATCGATTTGGAGACCGCCTGCACGGTGATGAACTGGTTTTTCGCCGCTTTGGAGAAGCTGCCCGCCTGGTATACGGCCACGAAATAGCGAATCTGACCTATGTTCATGCTCCACCTCTGCGATGCTTGGAAGGGATCGCGACGCGCCAGCTCACATGCGGGAAATGGCGATCGGCGCAACAGGAGCCATTATATAGTTCCCCGCCTTGCGCCCCCTTCCCCCAAGCCGTCGAAAAGGGAGGGTGCTAGGCGGTTCTGCGTCGGGGCGCAGGATCCCCCATTCTTCAACCGGACGCACCCATTCTGCCGTTTTCCCTGATGGATCGCCCCGTGTTGATGCCGGTTCCCGCCCTGCGACCTCGGCTTTCCCCCGTTCGGCTCCCGGAAGGGAACCATGTTTCAAAAAATAATTGACGGTTTGATTTTCGTTTAATCCGTTCGGCATAATGTTCTGCTGCCCCTCTAGGGGCGTTTTTCACGTATGGGGGAACCCGCGGGCGCGAAGGCTTCCGCCGCGCCGCCCGCGAGGGGCTTTCCGGGTCTCATGATGGCAGGAGGATCATGGTCTTATCGGGTAAACGGATTCTGGCCGCGGCGCTGGCCGCCGTCGCCGTCGCCGCTTCCCTGTTCGGCATGGCGGGGTGCTCCGCCGTGACGGGCGGCGGGGGAGCCGGCACGCTCACCGTCGGCGTGCGCGACGACATCGTCAACTTCAGCCTGCTGAACGAGCAGACGGGCAAGTACTACGGCCTGGAGATCGACATCGCCGAGGAGATGGCGTCGCGTCTGGGCTATTCCGACGTGGAGTACGTCACCGTCACGCCCGACGACCGCAAGGAGCGCCTGCTCGCCGGCGAGATGGACTGCCTGATCGCCTGCTACTCCATCGCCGATTCCCGTTTGGAGAACTTCGACTTCTCGCCCGCCTACTACACCGACGTCACTTCGGTCATGGTGGAGGACAGCTCGCTGATCACCGATATCTCGCAGCTCGAAGGCGGCGTCTTCGGCATCATGTCGGGCTCCAACGCCGGGCCGCTTTTGGCCATCAAGCTCAACGAGATGGGCATCATCGGCGACGACGTCGTCTCCAACACCGACGAGGGTACCCAGTACCAGGGCGTGTACGTGAAGAAGCTGCCCTCCTACGCCGATCTGTCGCAGGCCCTCGAAGAGGGGATCGTCGATGCCGCCGTGATGGACAGCAGCATCGCCGGCACCTACATGAACGAGGGCCGCAGCCTGCTGGACATCAACATTGCCGACCAGCAGTACGGCGTCGCCACGCAGAAGGATTCCGAGCTGAGCTCGCGCGTGGCCGAGGCCATCCAGGGCATGATCGACGACGGCACCATCGCCGAGCTCGTCGAGAAGTGGAACTAGGAGGCTGCCGTGTCCAAGAAGCTTAAGATCAAAGCAGCGATCCTGGCGGCGTTCGTCGCCCTCAGCGTCATCGTCATGGGCTTCATCGTGTCGTCCATGCAGGATGACATCTCGCTGTCCAACTACACCGCCGACATCCAGCACGAGATGGACGACCTGCCCGGCCTGCTGGAATCCGCCGAGCAGGAGACCCAGCAGAACACCCAGACCTACGATGAGATCTACCAGTCGAAGGCCGAAAGCATCGCCTTCATGGCCAACAACAACACCGGATTCGAGATCACCGACGCCAAGATGCGGGAGTACAAGGACCTGCTGGGCGTGACGAACGCGATCATCGTCTCGCGCGACGGCGAGATCCTGGCGGAATCGCAGGAGACCCTCGCCGACTTCTCGTACGCGCGCTTCAACCAGTTGCGCACCGTGTTCGACACCGGCGAGCCCTCCGAGCCCATGGAGGTGTACTTCGCCGAGCAGGACGCGCACTTCCGCTACTACGCCGCCCGCATCGACGACGACACGATGGCCGTGGTGGGGCAGGATCCCGCCGAGCTCGACGAGCTCATCCAGAGCACCGGCTCCATGGAAAGCGTGCTGGGCAACGTGAGCGTGGGCCAGACCGGCTACGTGTTCGCCGTGTCGGCGCAGAACTACCTGGTGCAGTACCATCCCGACTCCGCCTTCGTGGGCGTCGACGCGCTCGACGCCGGCATCGACGTGGCCGACTTGGAAAACGGCAAGTTCGGCTGGATCGACTTCGAGGGCGAGCGCCTGTTCGCCGGCGTGCAGGAGATCGGCGGCACCTACTACATCAGCGCCGTCCCCGAAAAGGAGATGGCCTCCTCGCGCAACCTCACGGTGGGCGTGGTGCTGTTCATCTTCTTCTCCGCCGCGATGATCGTGGCCGTCTACGGCGTCTTCGTGAACCGCGAGGACGAGAAGCGCGGCTTCAACCCCGCCAACTACATCAACATGGGCCCCGTGCGCTTCAACAAGTCCATCGCCAAGCGCGCCGTGGTGCTGTCGCTGGTGGGCTTCCTGGCGGTCGCGGGCGTGACGTTCTACATGCAGACGCTGTTCTCGCTGTCCGCGGAGTCGGTGAGCAGCAACGAGCGCGCCGCCGACATCGAGGAATCCATCCAGCGCACCAACGCGCAGGCCGATGCGCTGACCGACCAGTATGACGAGCGCTACCTGAGCAAGACGCAGGTGGCCGCCTACATCCTGGAGAAGAACCCCGACCTGCGGACCCGCGAGAAGCTGCAGGAGCTCGCCGACGTGCTGCAGGTGCAGTACCTGTTCGTGTTCAACCAGGACGGCGTGATGGCCGCGACCAACTCGCCGTACACGAACTTCACGCTGAGCCAGGACCCCGAGGACCAAAGCTACGCCTTCAACAGGCTGCTGCAGGGCGTGGAGTACTACATCCAGGAGCCCATGCCCGAGGAGGTCTCCGGCGAGCTGCGCCAGTACATCGGCGTGACGCTGCGCCAGCCCGACGGACAGACCGACGGCTTCGTGCAGGTGAGCCTGCGCTCCAGCCGCTTGGAGAACCTGCTTGCCACCGTCAACATCGACAACATCCTCGACGGCGTGAAGGTGGGCCAGAACGGCTTCGCGTTCGCCGTGAACAAGGGCGACGGCACCTTCGCGTACTCCCCCAATTCCGACCTGGTGGGTCGCGACGCGAGGGCCTACGGCCTGACGGACGCGCAGCTGAAGGACGGCTACAGCGACTTCATCACGGTCGACGGGAAGAGCTACTATGCCACGTCGTTCGAGAACGGCGACTACTACGTGTACGTCGCGCAGCCCGAGGACGAGCTGATGACCGAGCGCGTGCCGCTGACCATGGCGATGAGCGTGAGCGGCTTGGTGTGCCAGATCATCATCTTCCTGCTGGTCGCCTTCGACGTGCGGCCCGGCCGCGGCCCGGCGCGCATCCGCGACGGCGCCGCCGGGGACGCGCTGCCGGAGGGCGCCTCCGCGCAGTGGCCGCTCGATGACGATGACGATCCCGACTCGCGCATGTTCGACGTCGTGATGCCCAGCGGGCGCGTCACCAAAACCGAATCCGCCGCCAGCCGTTGGCTGTACCGCTCGATGAATTGGGGCGAGAAGTCCGCCGAGCAGCGCACCCTGACCATCGTCAAGGTGCTGGTGAGCATCTTCGCCGTGGCGGTGTGCATCGCGGTCATCTTCAAGGACCAGGTGTTCCCGCCCGACTCGGTGTTCTCCTACGTCCTGAGCGGCGACTGGACGTACGGCCTGAACGTGTTCGCCATCACGGCGTCCATCATGATCGCCTGCGTGGTCATGACGGTGACGATGATCGTCAAGGAGCTGCTGCGCCTGCTCTCCGGCGTGTTCGGCGCCCGCGGCGAGACGATCTGCCGCCTTCTGGGCAGCTTCGTCAAGTACGCCTCCATCATCGGCATGGTGTACTACTGCTTGCTGGTGATCGGCATCGACGGCACCACGCTCCTCGCCTCCGCCGGCATCCTGTCCATCGCCATCTCCTTCGGCGCGAAGGAGCTGGTCTCGGATATCCTGTCCGGCCTGTTCATCATCTTCGAGGGCGAGTTCCGCGTGGGCGACATCATCCAGGTGGGCGGCAAGAGCGGCACCGTCATCGACATCGGCGTGCGCACCACCAAGATCAACGACGGCAACGGCAACATCATCATCCTGCGCAACAGCGAGGTGAGCAACGTCGTGAACATGACGAAGGAGAGCTCCTACGCCGTCTGCGAGATGGGCATCGAGTACGGCGAATCCATCGAGCGCGTCGAGGCTATCCTGGAGGAGGAGTTCCCCAACATCCGCCGTCGCCTGCCGGCCATCGAGGACGGCCCGTTCTACAAGGGTGTCGTGGCGCTCAACGACAACAGCGTCACGATCCGCATCGTGGTCCAGTGCGCCGAGAGCGACCGCGGCCAGATGGAGCGCGACCTGCGCCGCGAGATGAAGCTGATCTTCGACGAGCATCAGATCAACATCCCGTATCCGCAGGTGGTGGTCCATCAGCCCATCGCGTACAAGAAGGCGACCATCGCCCAGCAGCTGCGCGCCGAGCGCTTCAACGAGGAGCAGAAGGCCGCGGCCCGCGAGATCGGCAACGAGGACGACTTCGAGGACGAGCGCCGCTAGCCGAGCGGACGCGGGGAGGGGGGATGGCCCCCCTCGCATGCCCGGAGGCCCGCGTCGGCCCTGCAAGGGGCGGGTGCGGGCCTCCGGCTTTCCCGGGGAGTGGACGAGGGCCGGTTCCGCGTCCCATCGGCGGGAGGAACGCGGAATCGGCCCTCGTTCCAGTTGGCGCTTGCGGCTGGGGCTATTCGGCGGCGGCCTTCACGATGCTCTCGCGGACGCTGGCGTAGCGGCGTTTGGGGATGCGCAGCACCGTGCCGTCGGGCAGCGTCGCCCCCTCTTGCGAGAACGATCGGACGCAATGCGCGTTCACCAGGTAGTAGCGGTGGATGCGCACGAAGCAGGAGGGCAGCGCCTCCTCCATGTCGCCGATCATCATCTTGACGGGGATGGAGCCGTCCTCCAGGTGGATGACGCTGCTCTTGCCGTTCGACTCGACGTACATGATGCGCTCGGGGTCCACGAAAGTCAGCTCGCCGTCCACATTGAAGGCCACGCGCTGGCGCCTCATCGCCTTATCGAGCGAGGTCTGCACGATGCGCTGCACGTATTCGTAGGTCTTGCGGCTGGCGTTCAGCGGGTAGATGCCCTTCTCGGCGGGATCGCCCCATTCGTTCGAGGAATGGATGCAGTACGCCTTCCAGACGCCGCCTTCCAAGCGGCAGCTCACGGTGATGCGCTGCCTCACGGCGGTCACCAAGCCGGTGCTCAGGTCGGAGTAGACGTCGTAGAGGCCCATGACCAGCGCCTGGGTTTCGCATCCGGTGCCGACCAGCCAGAAGCGGGCGTCGTCGACGCGGCACAGCGGGTTGTCCGACGCGGCGGGCGGATTGTCCGCCATCTCGCCGAGGGACAGGTACACGTCGCTGCCCGCGCCGATGAAGACGCAGTCGGGCGTGACCAGCGAGAGCAGCGGGGCGTAGTCGCCGCAGTAGTAGGCGCGGATCGCCGTCTCGGTGAGGCGGGGCAGATCGCTTCTCCTTGTCGCTTCGAGTGCTTCCATGGGGCTCCTTCCGCGGAGCATGGTAGCACCTCCGCCGCCGCCCCCGGTTTACGAAAGGAAAACGAAACACGGGCGAAAGGGCGCGGCGGCGGGATGCGGCATGGCAGCGTGCTGGAGAGGGCGGGCTTCTGCCGAGGCGGGCGGTGACGGTGGCGCGCCGGCGGGGAGGGCCTTTGCGGGGGCGCGGTAGGGAAAGGAAGGGCCGACGCCGGGGCTCCTCGAAGGCGAAATGCGCGCGTCGGTGAAAAAACGGCGATTCAGGCGCATCGGCGGCGGCGCCTGGCGGATAATGGAGGAGGCGTGCCGCAGGGGCGGCGCGGGGTTTTCACGTTACGTTCGTTCAAGGGGGTCCCGATGGCCGAGTACGGGGAGCTGACCGCCGAGATGGTTCGGCAGCTGCAGGAGATCGTCGGAGAGGGCAATTGCCTGGTCGGAGACGATATCGGAGACGACTACATGCATGACGAGATGCCCATCTACGGGTCGCGTGCGCCCGAGGTGCTGTGCTTCCCCGAAACCACCGAGCAGGTGTCGGCCATCATGCGGCTGTGCCACGATGCCGACGTCCCGGTGACCGTGCGCGGCGCGGGGACGGGCTTGGTGGGCGGCTGCGTGCCGCTTCACGGCGGCGTGGTGCTGTGCACCATGAACATGGATAAGATCCTCGAGTACGATCTGGACAACCTGACCGTGCGCGTGCAGCCCGGCGTGCGGCTGTGCAACCTCATCGACGACGTGGCGGCGCACGGCCTGTTCTACCCGCCCGACCCCGGCGAGAAGACGGGCTCCATCGGCGGCAACGTCGTGACCAACGCCGGCGGCATGCGCGCGGTGAAGTACGGCACCACGCGCGACTACGTACTGGCCGCGACGGCGGTGCTCCCCGACGGCGAGGTGCTGGAGCTTGGCCGCGCCGTCACCAAGAGCAGCTCGGGCTACAGCCTGCTGCACCTGATCATCGGGTCCGAGGGCACGCTGGCCGTCATCACCGAGATCACGTTGAAGCTCGTCGCCAGCCCGGTGGCCGCCACCAGCTTCATCCTGCCCTTCGCCGACATCGATGCCGCCATCGCGTCGGTGCCGCCCATCAAGCGAGCGGGGCTGGATCCGCAGTCCATCGAGTTCATGGAGCGCGACATCGTGGTGGACGCCGAGGCGCACACGGGCAACCAGGTGTTCCCTGCCGAGGTCGACGGCCAGGAGGCGGGCGCCTACATCCTGGTGACGCTGGACGGCTCCGACGAGGAGGAGATCTTCCAGCGCGCCGAGCAGCTGGCCGAGATCGCCGCCGAGGCGGGGGCGTTCGACGTGCTGGTGATCGACCAGCCCTCTGAGCGCAAGGCCGTCTGGGAGGTGCGCGATGCGCTGCTGACCGTCATCGAGCACGACGCCGACCTGCTCGACGAGATGGACGTGGTGGTGCCGGTGAACCATATCCCCGAGTTCCTGGGCTACGTGTACGGCGTGGGCGTCGAGGAGGGCATGCGCATCCGCTCGTTCGGCCATGCGGGCGACGGCAACCTGCACGTGTACTGCGCGGGCAACGACGTTGCCGAGGACGTGTTCCTGCCGAAGGCAAAGCGCATCATGGACTGCGCCTACGCGAAGTGCGCCGAGCTGGGCGGCCAGGTGTCGGGCGAGCACGGCATCGGCCATGCGAAGAAGGACTACCTGCGCGAATCGGTGGGCGAGACCGCCTACGGCCTGATGTCGGGCATCAAGCGCGTGTTCGACCCCAAGGGGATCCTGAACCCCGGCAAAGTGTGCGATTAGGGGCCTCCCATTATCCGCGCGAAGAACGGAAACGCGGGTGCTGGGGGTGTCGGGAATGCTACAATTCAGGTGTCATGCAAAAGCATGAGAATCGTTGCGGTAAGCGATGAGGAGGAATTGCGTATGACTAAAAAGGTGCTGATGCTGTGCGGCGACTACACCGAGGACTACGAGACCATGGTGCCGTTCCAGGCCCTGTCCATGCTGGGTTATCAGGTGGATGCGGTCTGCCCCGACAAGAAGTCGGGCGACGTGGTGCGCACCGCCGTCCATGACTTCGTGGGCGATCAGACCTACACCGAGCTGCGCGGCCACAACTTCGCGCTGACCGCCGATTTCGACGCGGTGAACGTCGAGGATTACGCCGGCCTGTTCATCACCGGCGGCCGTGCTCCCGAGTACATCCGCCTGAATCCGCGCGTGCTGGAGATCACCCGCGAGTTCTTTGCGGCCAACAAGCCCGTTGCGGCCATCTGCCACGGCCCGCAGGTCCTGGCTGCCGCCGGCGTGCTCGAAGGCTACAAGGCCACCGCGTATCCCGCCGTCGGCCCGGACGTGACCGCTGCGGGCGGCACGTACGTCGAGGCTGAGATGGATGCCGCCGTGGTCGACCGCAACCTGGTCACCTCTCCGGCATGGCCGGGCGACACCGCCATCTGCCGCGAGTTCGCCAAGCTGATGGGTGCCACCTGGGAGATCTAGCCCGATCCGCTAGCATAGCCTGAAGCCGAAGGGCCCGCGCGTTCGTCGCGGGCCCTTCCGATTCGGGGCAGGGCGATCACGTCGTAGCGGATGGCTTTGCCTTCCAAGGAGTAGCTGGGCTTGATGTCGGCAAGGTGGGGGCCTTTGGGCGGGCGCTTGATGACCACCTTGCGCGGTCGCGCGGCGATGGCCGCGCGCAGCAGCGCCTCGGCGTCTTCGCAGGGGCTTTCCAGCCGGTGGATGAGCTGGAACTTCTTCTTGACCGCCGCGCTTTTCCGGCGCGCGGGGAACATCGGGTCCAAATAGACGACGTCGGGCGGTTCGGGCAGGCGGCCGAGCGCTTCGATGCTGTCGCCTTCCGAAAGCTCCATCCTCGCGGCGACGTCCGCGAGTCTCGGGTCGGCTTTCGCGCGCTGCAGGGCGTCGCGCAGCAGCGCGGCGATCACCGGGTTTCGTTCGAACAGCAGCACTTCGAATCCCGCGGCGGCGAGCAGCAGGGAATCCTCGCCCAGCCCGGCGGTCGCGTCCACCGCGACGGGGCGCCAGCCCGCCGCTTCGCCCTCGCCTGCGCCCTCGCCTTCGCCGCCCGCCTTCCGCACCTTCGCCGCGCGCACCAGGAGCTCTTGGCGCAGCCTCCCCGGCTTCAGGCGGGGCAGCATCTCGCCGAAGTCGGCGCGCATCGACATGCCGTCCCCCGCAAGGGAAAGGCCGTCCTCCTTTCGGCGCAGCTCGAGCCCGCATCGCGCGGCTTCGGCGCGGGCGGCCTCGAGGCCGTCGGGCGTTGCGGCGTGCGATGCCATGCGGCTCGTCTCCTTCCCATCGGATAGCGGGCGGTTTGCTGCGACGCGGGCGGCGCCGCGGATAACGCTGCGGATGCCGGGCGGCGCCACGGGCGGCGGGCGTCGGCACGGATGCCGGGCGGCGGCGCGAACGGCTCGGCGGCCTGCGTCGCCGTTTCCGGGCAACGTGTCGAGGATACCACGTCAGAGGGGCGCGCGTCGCCCCGTGTACGATGCTTCGGACAGCCGACGGCGCTCCTTGCGGCATAATGGACAGGCGAAAAGAACCGGTGGATAATGGTGAACCGATGGCGTCGGACCGACGATACTGGTCGGCATGGCTCGCTCTCGACGAGCCGCGGGCGCCTTTCATCCGACCTGCACGCGGAGGAGATGCCGATGAGCGGACCGAAGACCGGCGCGATCAGCGTCGAGGAGATGCGCCGTAGGGAGCTCGAGCGCCTTCGGGCGAGAAACGCCTCGATCGTTCGGGAAGCCCTCCGCGCGTTCTCGAAATACGAGGGGGAAGCGCTGGCGCCGATGGCCCGCGATGCGCATCGCCTCGCATTCAAGTCCGTCGCCGATTCGCTGAAGGACGATTTCGCCCGGAAGGCGAATCGGCTTGCGGCGGAAGGCTTCCCCTCCGACATCGAAGAGGCGCAGCGTTTCAACAGCAGGCTCGAGCAGAGCCTCGCCGATCTCCTCGAGAAGGCGAAGGGCGATCTGGACCATGACCTGGCGGTGAAAGCGGCTTCTCTCGAGGCGGAGCGCCAACTTGCCGACTTGACGCGGTTCGAGGGCATGCTGCAGACGTCGGATTCGTCGTCCGCCCATTCGCTGGACGAGCTCGCGAGGCTCGTCGCGAGCCTGCCCGCGGAGGCTTCCGGGGCGTCCGGCGCCCAAAACGGCGGCGAGGATGCGCGCGCGGATGCCGCCGCCGTGGCGCATGAGCTATGCGAGCTGATCCTGGATGCGGGGCTGGGCGCGCAGCGCAGGGCGGACCTGCTGTCCTTGGCGGGCGCTTTGGGCGACGCCCTCGCCGCACCGGATTCCGAGGAGGGGTCCGCCGCGCGGCTTGCGGCGGCGGCGAACCAGGCGCGCATCATCCTCCCCGAGGCGCGGCGCTTCGCGGCGAGCATGAACGAGCTCTACGCAAGCTGCCTGTACGAAAGCGAATGCTGCAGCCAGCTGGGGAGCCTGCCGATCCGCTTGGATCCCCTGAGCGAGTACGGGACCGAAGAGGAGCTCGAAGGCGTGCTGGAGCAGCTGCGCGCCGCCCATCGCGAAGCCGCGGAGGCGGCCTACATCGCCGATTCGCTCGACCGCGTCATGGCGAGGCACGGCTACGACGTGAAGCGGGCGGTGCGCCTTGCCGGCGGTGTGGAGGGCTCGCGGTTCCTGTTCATGAGCTCCCAGGACGATTCCGCCATCCACTCGTTCATCGCCCCCAACGGCGTCGTGATGATGGAGACCGCCGCGGCCGATCCCTCGCTGCAGGAAGGCGAGGGATCCGTCGAGGTGGAGCGCGTCCGGGCGTCGAGCTCCTACGACAGGATGCGCCTCTACGATAGGCAGGCGTCCTTCTGCGAGGTGTTCGACGAGTTCGCGGAGGATTTGGCGGAATACGGCATCGTCTTGGACAAGAGGTCGGACAAGGAGCCCTCCGAGGAAAACTCCGTCATCTTCTCGTCGACCGCGTCGGCCGCCGCCGCCGGGCAGCCCGCCTCCGCCGCCCGGAGGCGGAAACGGGAGACCGGAGGCCTGGCCGAAAGGGAGGCGAGGTAGCCCATGTGGACGTGCGAGGTCTGCTCGACCCCGAACGACGACGCGTTCGCCAGCTGCATGACGTGCGGCACGCCGCGCCCCTCCGAGGAGGCGACGGGGCAGGGCGCGCCGCCTGCCGCCCCATCCTGCGAGCAGGGGGAGGCTCCCGTTTGCGATCCGGCGCAGGCGACGCTTCTGCTCACCGACGTGCGCTCCAAGGAGCGCATCGCGGTGGAGGGCGGGTTCTGCGTGCTTGGCCGCGAGGGCGACCTGCGCGTGGAGCTGTTCGAGCCGTATCCGTCGGTCTCGCGCCAGCACATCCAGCTCGAGCGCGGCGAGGGCGGCTGGTCCGTCACCGACATGGGCTCCACGAACGGGACGTTCTGCACGTCCGGCGGCCGGCGGGTGAAGCTGCCCGCATGGACACCGTATCCCCTGTACGAAGGGGCTTTGATCAGCTTGGCGAACCGGATGACGTTCCGGGTGTCGTTCGCCGGCGCGGCGGATGGCGCGGCCGGGGCGCAGGTGCCGGCAGGGGCGCAGGCCGAGGCGGATGCCGCCTGCGCGCCGTACATGACGCCGGAGCCGGACGACGATCAGGCGGTGGAGGGCTGGTTCATCGCGTGCCCGGTGTGCCCGGCGGTGTATCGGGTGGAAGGCGCGTCGAGCCGCATGGAAAGCTGCCCCGAATGCGAGGACGAGGTCGATCGGTGGTCGATCTCGCGGGTCGCTCCGGTTCGAGCGCGCCGCGAGAGGGGGACGTTCCGGGATGCACGTCGATAGGGTGCTGTGCCCCGTCGAGACGCTCGGGCCGGGGCGGCGGATGGCGATCTGGACGGCGGGCTGCCCGCGCCGCTGCCCGGGGTGCGCGAACCCCGAGCTGTGGGAGGCGCAGCCGTTCCAGTCGGTGGATGTGGGCAGGTTCGCCGCGTCGGTCCTCGACGTGGCGCGTTCCCAAGGGGTCCATCGCCTGACGCTGACCGGCGGCGAGCCCCTGATGCATCCCGGGGAGCTGCTGGAGTTCCTCGAGCTCGTCCGGCCTGCGTTCGACGACGTGCTGGTGTTCACCGGCTACGAGGAGGACGAGATCGACGGCCTGCTCTCCATCGAGGGCTGCGCGCGCTTGCGGAAGTTCGTCGACGTGGCGGTGGCGGGCCCCTACGTGCAGGAGCTCAACGACGGCGAATCGGCGTTGCTGGGCTCGACGAACCAGAGGATCGTGTATTACGACGAGGCGATGCGGGAGGAGTACCTGCCGTATTTGCAGCAGCCCCGTTCGCTGCAGAACTTCATGGCAGACGGGCGCATCATCTCCGTGGGGATACACAACAGGTAAGGCGGAAGACATGGCGAAACTCAGACCCCAATGGCAGCGCGAGCTGATGAACTTCAAGGGCATCAAGAGCCTGTTCGTGCTGGAGAAGAACGTCGACGATGTGTACCCGTGGTGGGACGGCGCGGCCGATGACCCTGGGGTCTCCGACTGCCGCTTCCCGTTCCCCGACCTTCGGGAGGTGGTGAAGGCGGTGTTCTCCGGCGATGGCGGCGGCGCCTCCTACCAGCTGCTCTACTACGATCCGTTGCGGCACTTCTCCAACCCCGACAACGACCCCGCGCTCAGGGCGTATCTGGCGGCGGCGGACCGCGCTGCGGCAGAGAGGAGCCTGGAGTCCCACGAGCTCAACGCGCTCGGTCGGCAGGGCGGGCGCCAGGACGGCGCCGCAGCCTGCGGCGACGCTGCCGGGCTGCCGGCGCCCAAGGCGGTGTACGATTCCATGGTCATCCGCTCGCTGCTCTCCGACAACCTCGCCGCCACCGCCCAAGCGGGCGAGGGACAGGTCGGCGTGGACGGCGGCAAACCCGTCGCCGTGGTGGTGGACATGGCGTCGCGTTTGGTCTCCTCGCCGACGAGCCTCGACCCGGACGAGATCGCGTTCTTCTCGAACCTGCTGATCGCCGCGAACGAGGCGAAGCGGCCCGACAAGAAGAACGTCAACACGCTGATCCTCATCGCGAACAACACGCGCGATCTGCCCGAATGGTTCATCTCGGGCAACCCCAACCTCCGGTCGATAGTCGTCCCCTCGCCCGACCGCGAGGCGCGTGAGATGTACGTCGGGAAGATCTCGAGCCTCGGCTCGCGCCCCGTGGCGGAGTCGGACAAGGCGTACTACGACCAGTTCATCGACAAGACCGACGGGATGACGCTGCGCGAGCTGGACGAGCTGCGCCGCATGCACGCGCGCGACGGCCTGCCCGCAAGCGAGCTGCCGGGCCTGGTCGACCTGTACAAGTACGGCATCCGCGAGAACAAGTGGGCGTCCATCTTCGAGAAGCTGGAGAACGACCCGGCGGGCATCATCCGCCGGCGCGTGAAAGGCCAGGACCAGGCCATCGACGCGGTGGTGTCGGTTCTGAAGCGCTCGTCGCTGGGGCTGAGCGGCGCCACCCATTCGTCTTCGGCCAAGCCGAAGGGCATCCTGTTCCTGAGCGGCCCCACGGGCACCGGCAAGACCGAGATCGTCAAGGCGGTGACGGAGCTTCTGTTCGGCGACGAGCGCAGCATGCTGCGCTTCGACATGTCGGAATACCAAGGCGACAACTCCGACCAGAAGCTGTTCGGTGCGCCGCCGGGCTACGTGGGCTATTCGCAGGGCGGCCAGCTGACCAACGCCGTGCGCGCCAACCCGTTCTCGGTGCTGCTGTTCGACGAGATCGAGAAGGCGAGCCCCTCCATCATGGACAAGTTCCTGCAGATCCTGGAGGACGGGCGCATGACCGACGGCCAGGGCAACACGGTGTACTTCTCGGAGACGATCATCTTCTTCACCAGCAACATCGGGTTCTCGCGCGAGGTCTACGACGGGTCGGGCCATGTGATCGACCACGTCGCCGAGATCGAACCGGGCACCCCCTACGGGCAGATCCGCGCCAAGGTGATGGACGCCATGCGCGCCAACTTCAAGCCGGAGTTCCTCGGCCGCATCGGCAACAACGTGGTGGTGTTCGACTTCATCGACGACGATTCGGCGCGCGCCATCGCCAATCAGAAGATCGACCAGATCAACGCCACCGTGCTCGAGCAGCATCGGGTGAGCGTGGACGTGTCGGCGGCATGCCGCGACTACCTGGTGGGGCTGTGCTTGGCGGGCGCGGTGAAGGAGAAGGGCGGCCGCGGCATCGGCAACTGCATCGAGAGCGCGTACCTGAACGTCTTATCGGACTTCCTGTTCGACGCGCGCTGCCAGCCGGGCGATGCGGTGGCGGCAGACGTGCTACCGTCCGGCGACGGCATCGGGTTCGCGAAAGGGGCGCGCGATGAGGGCTGACGTCGCCTGCGCGACGATCAGGGGCGCGGTGAAGCCCCAGAACGAGGATTGCGTCGTCGTGAACGCCACGGCGCTGTGCTCGGGCGGCTTCTCGGGGTCGTTCCCCGTCCCGTTCATGGTGACGGTGGTCGACGGGGTGAGCGCGGGCGGCCAGGGAACGCGCGCCGCCAGCATCGCGGCGTCGTGCCTTGTGGAGGCGTTCTCCCGGTCGACGACGAGCCTCGGGGCGCTGCGCCCGCTTCGCGATGTCGCGATGGCGGCGCTCGACGAGGCGCACGCCCAGATGATCGCGTGCGGGGGCGCGGCAGGGTCGGCGGGCCCCGCCGCTGCGGTCGCGTCGGCGGTGTTCTCGGGCGAGGGCGCCGTGATCCTCCATGCGGGGGACGCCCGCGTCTACCGCCTGCGGCAGGGGATCCTAGCGCGCATGACCTCCGACCACACCATGGTGCAGGAGCTTAAGGACGCGGGCGCGGCGCAGGAGTACCTCGACCAGGCAAACCCGCATGCCATCACGCGCGCGCTGGGCGTGCCGTCGAAGCGCGCCCATGCGGCCGATGCCGCGGAGGCGCCGGTGGTCCTCCCGGGCGACGTGTACCTGATATGCTCGGATGGGCTTTCCGGCTTCGTCCCCGACGATAGGCTGGAGGCGATCTTGGACGGGGGCGGGCCGCTGCCGGAGATGGCACGCCTGCTGTTGGATGCGGCGCTGGAAGCCGGCTCCACCGACAACGTGTCGGCGGCGTTGGCGAGGGTTTCCGAATAGGCTGAAAGGGGTTCGCGTGGCGAACGAGACGATAGCGGAGCGGCCGGCGGACGCGACCGTGGTGGATGCGGGGCAGACCGTCGTCGAGGCGCAAGGGGTCTCCGACGGGGTCCATTTCGAGCCCGAAGTGCTGGAGTACTACTCGCCCGACGGCAAGCGCTACGCCATCGACACGGCGGCGGAGATGGGCGGCGGAGGCCAGGGCGTCGTGCTGGAGGCGACCGACGACGAGGGCGCCCGCTATGCGGCGAAGGTGTCGGTCATGCCCGGCACCACCAAGGACCGCGCCGCGCACGCTGCCGTCTTCGACCAGCTGAAGGAGCTCTCCGACCCTTCGATGGGAGGCCCCGCCGCCACGCACCTCATGCCCATCGTCGAGGCGGGCGAGGTGCGCGCCACGCTGCTGGGCGAGCAAGCGCCCGAGCGCTGCTATCTGGAGATCATGCCCATCTGCCGGTGCCTGGGCGACGAGGCGCTGGACCCGGCGTTCGTCGTCGGCACCGTCCTGCCCGACATCGCCTCCGCCCTGCATCTGCTGCACGAGCGCGGCATCGTCCACCGCGACGTGAAGCCCGCGAACATCTTCGACTGCGACGGCAGCGTGGTGCTGGGCGATTTCGGCATCGCCACCATCTTGGGCATGGGCGAGGCCGCCGCCGAGACGAAGGCCGACCGCCGCACGCGCGGCTATTCCCCCCACGACCATATCGTCAATCGCGAACGGGATTGGTACGGCTTCGGCTACACCATCTGGACCATGTACAACGACAACCGCCACCCGCTGCAGGCGCTCATCGACGCCGACCGCATGGCGGAGGTCTACATGGGCGCCCGTCCCGCAGCCTTCATCCCGAAGCGTCCGGAGGACGGGAAGCTGGGCGATCTGATCTTCGGCCTCACGCAGGAGATCTGGAAATGGCGCCTAGGCTACGACGACATCCAGGCGTACCTGGCGGATCCGGCGGGCTTCTCCTACGAGGATCCCGGTGAGGCGCGTCCTGCGACGGGTAAGCCCTACGAGTTCGAAGGGGAGGAATACTCCGACCCCGCACGGCTGGCCGAGGCCATGGCGGGCAAATGGCAGGAGGCAAAGCGCCATCTGTACGCCCACAACCTGGAGTCCTTCTGCCAGCAGCGGGGCCTCTACGATCTGGCGGCGTCCCTGCACCGGATCGTCGAGGAGGACCGCTCGACCGTCTCGAACCAGGATCTGGGCCTTGCCCAGGCGATCTACCTGCTTTCGGGGGATGAGCGCCGGCAGAGCTGGAAGGGCCGCGATGTGTCGCTGCCCGCGCTGTCGCGATCGCTCGCGGGATCCGGCATGGGCGACAAGGGCAACGACGGCCTGCTCCTCAGCGGGTTCCTGTCGTGGGCCGCCGCGCAGCAGCCTTCGCCGGAGCTCGCCTCCATCGCCTCCGACCTGCGCGTCATCGAGCGGGCTGCCAAAGACGACCGCGATTTCGCCCGCGCGCTGCTGATCCAGTGCTTCGGAGGCGGCGCGTCGCTGCGCTTCTCCGGGACGGGATCGGTCGACGAGTTGGTCGGTTCGATCATATCCTCGCCCTTCGCGTTCTACTCGCTGATGGAGGACCGCGCCCGGCGCGTCGAGGCGCTCGCCGCCTTCGCGAAATACGAGGCCGCCTCCAACCTCTGCGCGATCCGGGAGGACATGCTGGACGGCGACGTGCTCGCCGCCGCGTCGCATTGGCTGTCCTTCCTTGAGAAGAAGGCGGGCGACGCCTCGGCGGTGAAGCGGTTCGCGGTCGGCTACGGGCCGGAAGCGCCCCTGCTGTGGGTGGGCGAGCATGCGTCGTCCTACGCGGTGGGGAAGGGCGCGCCGCGTGCCGCGGAGGCGCAGCGGGCGCTCGAGAAGCTTGCCGGGTTCGCCGCCGCGGCCTCGAAGGCGGAGACGGCGGTAGACGTCGTTATGGCGGGGAAGCGGATGCGCGCGGCATACAGCTCGCTGGTGGAGGATTCCGTGCGCAACCCGGTGCTCCTCGCCTTGGGCGTCAAGACCGACGCGGCGGTGCGCGCGAAGGATGCCGATGCGCTGTTCTGCGCCGCGTTCTACGGGCAGGCGGTGCCGCGCGGCTTCGCGCGGAAGCTCATCGTCGACTCGGCCGGCGACTTGGAGGGCCGGCAGTGGAGCCAGGTCCGCTTGGTCGACCCCGCCCGATGCTCCCGTTCGGATGACGAGGCGATCGCGGCAAGGTTCCGCGATGACACCGACGCCCTCCTGTCGGAGCTTCCCCAGACGAGCAGCCGGACCGGAAGCCTTGCCCATGCGGTGGCGGATGCGGCGGTGGCGCTGTGCGCTTTGGCGCTGTCTTTCCGGGTCGTGACGGGCTCGGCCGAGGGGGTCCGCCCCTTCTTCGATGCGTTGGGAGCGCCCGGCGGCGGGATCCTTGGCACCGTGCTGTCCTACCTCATCCCCCTTGTCGGCATGGTCGCGCTCGTCGGGTTCTTCGCCTACAACGCGGTGGTTTGGGGCTCGCGGTTCCTGGTTTCGACCCGGGTCGATTCCATCAGGGGGAAGGCGAACCGCGATGCCGACCTCCTGATCGCCGAGCTGCGGTCGTTCGCAGGCGGGACGTCGGATCTGCATCGTCGGATGGCCGATCCGGGCGCGAACGTCGTCTTCGGGGGGCGCTCCCTCGAGGGCAGCCTCGGATCGGCGCGCGATGCGCTGCGCACGGTGGGCGCCCTGCAGGGCGAGGATGTCTACGCAACGGTCTGGCGTGTCTCCAGCGTGGTGTGCGCTGCCTCGTTCGCGCTGGTCACCGTGCTTTCGCAGCCGCTTCTCCCGCTGGGGCCGCTGTTCATCGCGCTGCAGGTCCTGGCGATGCTCTGGCCGGTGGCCGCCTACGCCGCCATCATCGCGTGCATGCGCTTCGCGATCGACCGCGAAACGGACCTCGCTTGGGCGGTTACGATGCTCGTGTTCGTGTGCGCCGGGGCGATTCCGTTCGGGCTCTTCGGCTTCCTCGGGGCCGTCGTCTGCTTCGTGGTGGCGCTGGCCGCCTTCCTCTACTTCCGCTAAGCCTTCCGCCCCGGCATCCCGGCGCGCTCGCGGCGCATCGCCGGGATGCCGGGGGCGGGCCGGGCGCTGCGAAGCCCCGATCAGAAGTTCTTCGCGGTGATGACCACGCTCGAGCGCCGGCGCTTGCCGCCGCGCTTCTTCGCGAAGAGCTCTTCCCTCGAAGACGACAGCACCGCGTCGATGATGTCCTTTCCGCGCAGGGCGTCGATCCACTCGTCGGGGATGGCGTCGTAGCCGTACACGATGCCCGCCAGCGCCCCGCCGACGGCGGCGACCGTGTCGGCGTCGCCGCCCATGTTCGCCAACGCCAGCACGCATTCGGCATAGCTTTCCGTGTTCGCCAGCGCCCACAGCGCGGCTTCGAACGTGTGGACGACGTAGCCGCTCGACGAGACGTCGTCGAGCGGCGCGTCGGCTATCGTCCGGAGGCGCTCGTAGGGCTCGCGGGCGTCGAGCTTGGCGATCGCTTGGCGGACAGGTGTCCCCGACAGGAGGTCTTGGGCGAGCCTCACGTACATCACGCAGCCCCGCCGGGATATCTCGTGCGCGTGGGTGATCGCGCTCACCTCTTCGATCTGCGCGTCGGTCACGCCGTCGACGAACGCCAAGGGGACGATGCGCATGAGCGAGCCGTTGCCGTTATCGTGGAAGCCCGTCCTGCCCGAGCCCTCGACGAGGGCGTTGGCCGTGGCGTTCCCGATGTCGAACATGATGCCGTCGGCGGTGTAGGCGCCCTCGTCCATCCAAAGCGAGAAGCGCCGCCGCATGTCCTCGACGTCGATGCGCCCCTTCACGCGCAGGCTGTCGCAGGTCGCAAGCGTCAAGGAGGTGTCGTCCGAGAACGTGCCGGCGGGCATGTTGTGGGAGCCGTGCCCGACCATGCCGTCGATGCGGTATTCGCCGCGCAGGCGGAACTCGCAGGGGACCCCCAGCGCGTCCCCCACCGCCAGACCGTACACGGCGTCTTTCGCCGTCCTGTTCAGCGATGCCATCCAAAGCTCCTTCCGAGATGATGGAAACATTGGTTGATCTGGTGAAACGTACGCCTCCATTATACTCTTTGCGAGGATGGCGCCACGGCGTGAGGTTTTCGGGGGCCGAGCGACCCCGATCCGGAGAGCGGTGCGCCGCCCCATCGGCTTCACGCCGTCCCTCGTCGCTCCCCTTGCGAGTTTCGAGAGGTTTCAGGGTATGATGCAGTTGGCAGAAAAAACGGCTTTCTGCCAGCGATTTCGCGGGAGGTGCGCGATGAAGAAAACAGCCGAGAAGAGCCTGTTCGATAGCCTGGGTCTTAAACAGAGAGAGGATGCGCCGGAGCCCAAGCCGCTCGAAAAGCCCGACGTGGATGCGGGCGAGGCGGTGAAGGCGATCCTCATCCGGCTTGCCGTGCCCGCCGCCTTCGGGGCGCTATGGGCGTTGGGCGTCTTCGTGGAGACCGGCCTCGATCCCGTCGAGATCATGCCGCCGATCGTCCTCTGCGTGCTTCTGGTCGCGGCATGGTGGATCGCGCATTGGTTTTTCGCCCGCTGGCGCAAAGCCAACAAGGGCAACCCTCGTGCGGACGCGATCGCCATCGGGTGCCGTGCGGTTGTTTGGAGCCTGTTCGCGCTTGTGTTCTGCATCGTCTACACCGTGTTCCCCTCGATGGATATATGGAGCCAGACCTCGCTTGTGACCGTGGCGCTCTCCGTCGGCTGGATGTGGTTCTGGGCATCGGGGCTTCTGCCCGCCATCTTCCTGTTCGCGGCCGTGCGCGCCGGCAATCGCCTGGTGCGCAACGCGCTTGCGTCCCTGCAGCCCAACGCCGTGCTCCTATGGGCTCACGCTGTTCGAAGTGTGGTGTTCGTTCCGCTCACCATCGTGGCGGCGGTGGGCCTTGCCGTCGCTTTGTGCATGTGCCGGCCGCTTTCGTACCTGCTCTCTTCGTGGGGCCTGTTCAGCGCCGATGCCTCACCCTATCTTTACCTGGAAGGCACGTGGATCGCCGAGCTGCAGGCGGCGTGCGGCCAGCTGGCAGATGCGGGCGTGTGGACGTTCGTCATCGCCATCATCGTGATTCGCGCCTGCTGGCGCCATGCGCGGTATGCCTGGATGGAGAGGGTCGAGGAAGAGGGGGCGCTTTACAAAGAGCGCTCCGGCTCTTCCGATGACGACGGCTCGTCCCCCAAGGCATCGAAGCCGTTCGAATCGTATCTGGCACCGAGTCTGATGCGCGTCGTCTCGGGGATCGGGTTCGTGCTGCTGGGGATCGCCGTGGTCTCGATGGTCCTCTCGCTCATCAACCCCGCTGGAGGGAACTGCTTCAAATACACGAACGATCTCTTCTCCGCCCTGCTCACCGCGTCGAGCGCCCTTCCCATCGCCCTTGGCGCCTTCCTTGCCATCCAGGTGGCGCTTGCGGCGATCGCCTATGGGGATGACGCGACGTCTGGCAAGCATTCCGTGCTGAGGGGTCTTGGGAAGTTCCTCTCGTACGCGGTCATCGTGGCCTGCGGGGCGCTTGTCATCTACGCGATCGTGAAAGCCGAGATGACCTATGGCATCTTGCAATCCTTCGCCGATCTGGCAGCGGCGGGCTTCGAGACGGCAACGATGTGGACCTTCGCCGCCCAGCTCTTCGCCCAGTTCCTGTTCTACCTGATCGTCTTGGCAATCGTGGTGTGGGTTATCGGTGCGCTGATAGGCAACAGCGGAGCGGGTGCTGGCGGAGGCGGTGGCGGCGGATCGTACGCAGGCGGATCGTACGCAGGCGGCGGGTCGTACACCTGGGGTGGTGGCTCCTCCGGCGGCGGCCTGTTCCCCGATCGCGTCACTATCTCGCAAGGCGGCTTCTTCGACAGCGGCACGACGACGATCCGCGACACCTCCGGACGCAAGGTCGCCACCGTGAGCGAGGGCTTGTTCGGGCAGACGATCCGCGATGACTCGGGGCGCAGCATCGGCTCCGCCCGCGAGGGGGTCTTCGGCAACACCCTTGTGGATGTCGGCGACTCCAGGTACGAGGTGCGCGACAGCGTCTTCGGCAACAGCAAGATCGTCAGCGAGAACGGCAAGACGATCGGCCGCATCGAGAAGGACATCTGGGGCAACGACGTCTTCAAGAAGGAGTGACCCCGCGTCACGTTCCGCGTCAGGCGGGCGTTCTTCCTGCTACAATGCTCTCTCACGTGATTCATCGCGGCTGCGCGGCGCAGGGGAGTCGCCGTGCGGCCGGCTGACGGGAGGGAGAGCCCGATGGGCGAAGACTTCAACGCGTGGCTCATCGACGTGACCACGCAGTTCGACGATTTCCTGTACACCTACATCCTGGTGTTTTTGCTGGTGTTCTGCGCGATCTACTTCACGGCGCGCACGAAGTTCGTGCAGATCCGCTACCTGAAGGACATGTTCACGCAGCTGTTCGAGAAGAAGCACGTGGAGGGCGCGAAGTCCATCTCGTCGTTCCAGGCGATGATGGTGTCCACCGCCTCGCGCGTGGGCACGGGCAACATCGCGGGCATCGCCACGGCGGTGGCGATGGGAGGCCCCGGCGCCATCTTCTGGATGTGGCTGATGGCGCTGTTCGGGGCGGCTTCCGCGTTCGTGGAGTCCACGCTGGCGCAGATCTGGAAGGTGCGCGGCAAGGACGGCGAGTTCCGCGGCGGCCCGGCCTACTACATCCAGCAGGCGCTGGGGCAGCGCTGGCTGGGCATCGTGTTCGCCGTGCTGCTGATCATCTGCTACGCGTACGGCTTCAACGGCCTGCAGGCCTACAACATGGCCAGCGCGCTGGAGTACTACATCCCCGACTACGCCACCAACGGCACCGCGGTCGTGCTGGGCATCGTGCTGATGGTCATGACCGCGTTCGTCATCTTCGGCGGCTCCAAGCGCATCAGCATCATCTCGTCGATCCTCGTCCCCGTCATGGCGATCGCCTACCTGGCGCTGGGATTCGGCATCACGATCCTCAACATCAACCTGCTGCCCCAGGCGTTCGGCTACATCTTCCAGTCGGCGTTCGACTTCCAGTCGATCTTCGGCGGCTTCGCCGGCTCGGTGGTGGTGCTGGGCCTCAAGCGCGGCCTGTTCTCCAACGAGGCCGGCATGGGCTCGGCCCCCAACGCCGCCGCCACCGCGAGCGTGTCGCATCCCGTGAAGCAGGGCCTGGTGCAGACGCTGTCGGTCTACCTGGACACGATGCTCGTGTGCACGTGCTCGGCGTTCATCGTGCTGATCTTCTACGTCAACTCCGGCGGCACGTTCGGCGACCTCAACGGCATGCCGCTCGTGCAGATGGCCATCAACTCGCAGGTGGGCGAGATCGGCATCCACATCGTCACGTTCGCGATCTTCTGCTTCGCGTTCTCCAGCCTCATCGGCAACTACTTCTACGCCGAGAGCAACATCCGCTTCATCACCAAGAGCAAGACCGTGCTGTTCGTGTTCCGCCTGACGTGCCTGGCCGCCATCATGATCGGCTGCCTGAACAACTTCACGCTGGCGTGGAACTTCGCCGACATCACGATGGCGTTCATGGCGATCGTCAACCTCGTCGCCATCTTCCTGCTGGGCAAATGGGCGTTCAAGGCGCTGGACGACTACCATGCGCAGCGCAAGGAGGGCAAGGATCCCGTCTTCGTCGCCGAGGACATCGCCGGCCTGCCCGCCACCGAATGCTGGCACATCGAGGAGGACGACCTGCCGCATGTCGGCCCGCAGCCGGTCAAGGAGTACTTCGAAGAGGCGATCGACGCCGACGGGGATGCCGTGGGCTTGAAGTAGCGCGGAACCCGGCAGCGCGTGCCCGCGGGCATCGCCGCGATTTCCCGTCAGGGCGGAAACGGGGGCGGAGGGCTTTCCTCCGCCCCCCCCCTTCTCATCTTCGGCGTCTGATGGCGAGCCTGCCCGCCACGAGGCCGAGGAAGGCGATGTCGAGGAGGGTGATCCCGATGGGGAGCGCGGGATCGCCTGCGGCGGCGAGGCCGCCGTCGGCGCCGGACGCCCCTTCGTCCCGGGCGCCGTCGTTTCCGCCGGGCTGCTGGGACGCGCCGGGATCTTGCGGGCCTCCGGGCGAGGGCGCGGTTCCTCCGCCGTCGGGCGTTTCGGGATCGTCGGAGGCTCCGGGATTATCCGGTTCGCCCGGCGTACCGGGATCGTCCGGGTCGGGGGAGTCGGGGCTGTCGCCGCCGCCAGGCTCGTCGGGCTTTTCCCCGCCGGGCCCGTCGGGGCTGCCCCCTTGGCCGGGATCGTCCCCGCCGCCGCCCGCGTCGGGGCCGTAGACCAAGGAGAGCAGGCCGTTGTTGCCGAGCTTCGCCATCAGGAGCGGTTTCCCCAGATCGGAGTAGTCGCTCAGAGACAGCTGCTTGGAGAAGGCGGCGGTGCCGGTGGCATTGGGGGCTTTCGCGTAGTCTTCCAGCAGCGCCGCAGCATCGAACTTCGGGGTATGCGCCAGCGCGCAGTACTGCCCCGTGGAGTCGGGCGCGAAGTACTTGGGGATGTCGGCGGCATCGACGGCGATGCTGCAGGGCTCGCAGGCGGATACGGCGCGTGCGGGGACCGTCGCGTTCGCCGACAGCCCGTCCGCTTCGAAGAAGCGGTCCTCGTAGTAATACGTCTCGCCGGGCTGCGGGGCGGTCGTGAGGGGTTGCAGCTGGTCGGGTGCGGGATGGGCTCCGTCGGCGGGCTTCTGCCCGGGCTTGAGCTGGAACAGCGGGGTGCTGCTCGTGAACGCGTAGTACCCGTTCGTCGCGGCGGTGATGGCCGACATCTTGGCGTTGGGCTCGATGGAGCCCGAGGCGTCTTCCGAGAACGAGGACTGGTAGAGCTTGAGGGTGCCCGTCCCCTCATCGAGCGCGTTCGCGCCGAGGGACGCCTCTATCTCGGCAGGATCGATCGATTCGCCCGTCATCAGGCGTTTCGCTATGGCGGCGGCATCATTACGCGGGCCTGCTTCGTAGATCAGCCGGATGGGCGCTATCGCCGTCGCGCTCTCGTCGAGGCTCATGACGGCTCCTCCGTCGGCGAGTTGCGTGACGTAGGCCTTGAGCGCGGGGATGCTGTCGGCGGGAAGCGAGAGCAGGAGCTTCTGCGATCCGTCGTCGAGGCTGGTCTCCACCATCACGGCGAAGTCGTACAGCGGCACGTCGGCTCCGCTGTACTGGTTCTCCAGGTTGCCGATGTAGAGATACGTTTGGCAGATCGCCATCGCCCCCGCTTGGCGCGCCGCCTCGATCTTCTCCGCGGGTTCCCCGCCCGTCTCTTCCCAATGGCCGGATTTCGCCGCAGCGATCTCGTCGCGCGCGGCGAACGTGTAGGGCTGCGTCGAGGAGGGCACCATGGCGTGGTCGCCGTCCACGTACCAGGCGGCGTAGTTGGAATAGGCGCCTTCGCCGTCGTAGGACAGCTGGCCGTCGGAATAGGCGTTGTAGAGCAGGTCGTAGGCGCCCCATCCCAAGTCGTAGCGCGCGTTGAGCGCGTACATGAGGTACTGCACCTCGTGGTAGGACTCCAGATCCTGCGGATCGGAGAAGCTTTTCGCGACCGCCGCCGCAGCAAGGGAGCCGTCGAGCAGCGAACCTTCGAACTCGATGCCGGCGACGCGCTTCACCGTCATGAACGCCCCCAGGTCGTCTTGCACGTGGAACCGCTCGGCGGGATCGATGCTCGAGGAAGGCGAGAAGTTCACCGGGGAGTCGTAGTCGATGCCCAGGATGGCGTCGACCGCCTCGTTGAACGAATCGGGCAGCGCCCCCGCATCGGAGGAGAGGAAGTAGCCCGTGGCGCCCCGGAACGCGTAGCCGTCGCTTTCGTCCAACAGCCCGTCGACCGGGTTCGGGAAGGCCACCTCCGCCGCCTGCAAGTTGCCTTTGCCCGCGCTGAACAGGGAGAGCGTGACGGAGGGATCCCCCTTGGCGGCGGCCTGCGCGTAGGCGGCGCGCGCAGCGTCGATGTTGTCGCAGAGGTTGCAGCCCAGCGCCGCGCCCGTCCCGTCCACGACGTCTTTGGCCTGTCCTTGCGCCGTCTGCAGAACGTAGCCGCCCAGGGCCTGGGTGTCCAAGCCGATCGTGTAGATCTCCAGGGTTCCGCCCGATGCCGCATAGGCGGCCTCGACGCGGTGCGAGACATCCTGCAGCGTGAGTAGCGTCGCGAGTGCCGCATCGGTTCCGTACCCGACGTTGGTGCCGGTGGGAAGCGAGCCGAGGAACCCGTCCCGCCCCTGCGCCTGCCCCTGGTAGGCGGGCGGGTCCGCCACGTCGGTGTTCGCCGCGGCGGCCACCTCGGTTCCCATCACCACCAGGTCAGGCGTGCGCGCGCAATCCGCTTCGGAGGCGGCATCTTCCAGCAGTCCGCCCGCGACCGACAGCGCGCGCTGCAGGTAGGCGTATCCTCCGAAGGCGCCGTCGGCGGTTGTCGTTTGCGGATCGTCGGGCTGGGCGACCACGTTCAAGGAGCCGCTTCCGCCATCGGGGTGCACGTAGCGGACGTAGTCGCCTTGCTCATCGGGCGCATAGGTCCCCAGCGGCATCAGCACCGATGCGTCGATGGAATAGCCGACCACGGCGACCCGCGTGGGCTCGCTCGGCCCCAGACCGTCGGAGTTCTCCACCATCAGCCTGCCGATGGCTCGGTTGAGCGCGTCGGCCAGATGGTCCGCCTGGGGCCTTCCGTCGTAGGAGAACGCGTCGAGGGTGGAGTTGAGGCTCACCACGAACACGACGTCGTGGGGATGCTCCTGCTCGGCGCGGATCGCCGCCGCCGACGAGATCGCCGATATGCCTACGAGGAAGTCCAGGTCGGGATCGGACAGCCGGGCGTCGGGGATGCCGGCGGCAGCGGCTTCGCCAGCGGTCGCGTACACCGATTTGTCGACCCAGATGCGGCCGGTCCGCTCGGTCGAGAAGGAGAAGGTTCCGTCCGCGCCCTGGGCATCGAACATGCCCTTCCATGTGCCCGACGTGTCGGGGTCGGCGACCTTCGACACCGAAGGGGCGGCGAAGGCGGGCTGGACGAGCGATAGGGTCGCTAGCAGGATGGCCGTCAGCATCGTTGCCAGCAGGCAGCGAAGACGGGGACGCGCACGATGCATCATGCCTCGATTCCGGGCGTTTTGCCGCTTTTCGGCGCGCCCTGATGGGTCGCGCAAGCGTAGGGCGCCCGCCTTCGATGCGCATTAGACAACCCGCCAGCGGTTGCTGACGGCGCTTGAGCGGCGGTGTGTGGATCCGTCAAGATAATTGACAGATTGTAATTAATAATGCATATTCGCTACAGTAAATAATTACTACACGTTGCCTAGAAGAAGGGAGAACCATCATGGGCAAGATCCTGGTCGCGTACTTCTCCGCCACGGGAACCACCGCGCGCGCCGCCCGAGGGATCGCGGAGGCGCTGGGAGCCGATCTGTTCGAGATCGAGCCGGAGCGGCCCTACACTTCGGCCGATTTGAACTGGAACGATCGGAAGAGCCGCAGCTCGGTGGAGATGGACGACGAGTCCTGCCGCCCGGCGATCGCCAAGGGGGCGGATGATATGGCCTCCTACGACGCGGTGTTCGTCGGCTTCCCCGTGTGGTGGTACGTGGAGCCGCGCATCATCGACACGTTCCTGGAATCCTACGATTTCAGCGGCAAGACCATCGTCCCCTTCGCCACCAGCGGCGGCAGCGGGCTGGGCAAGGCGCCGCAGCGCATGCAGCGGATCGCGGCGGGATCGACGGTCGTGGCCGGCAAGCTGCTCAACGGGCGTCAGGATGCCGACGCGTTGCGCGCGTGGGCGAAGGAGCTGGGGCTGTAGTCCCGGAACTGCGGCGTCACGACCCCTCGAGCGGCGGATCGTCCTTTCGGATGGGCGCGTCCGCGCCTTGGTCGGCGATGTCCCTTCTTTCCCGGTGGGCGAGGCGGCGCTGGCGCGCTTCCTCCTCTATCTCGCGGGCGAAGCGGTCCATCTTCTCCTCCGCCTCGCTGCGGATGCCGAACAGCGTGCGCCCGCTGGAGAATCGCGGCTGCTCGTCACCGTTCATCTGGATGCGCAGTTGGTCTTGGATGCGTTTCCATCTTTTCTCGAAATCGTCCATGCGCCCATGGTAGCGCATCCTCGCGCACGGGAGGCGGCGCGGGTGGAACGGGGGTCGGTTCCGCGCTCCATCCGCGTGGCGGGTGCGCGTCGACGTTCATCGCGGCAAAACGGTGCGCGCGGATGCCTTCCGGCATGAGACAATAGCGGCAACGGAAATCGCGGGCGGTTCGGCCCGCCGAAAGCGAGGGGGATCAATGGGCGCACAGGTGTGCTTCGCGGACATGCACGTCAAGGCGGGGGATAGCATCCTCGCCAAATTCGAGCGGCTCATCGAGAAGGCCGGCATCGATCAGATCGACTTCAAGGACAAGTTCGTCGCCGTCAAGGTCCACTTCGGCGAGTATGGAAACCTGGCGTTCCTGCGCCATCAGTACGCCAAGGTGCTGTGCGACCATATCAAGGCGCGCGGCGGCAAGCCCTTCCTCACCGACTGCAACACGCTGTACGTGGGGTATCGCAACAACGCGCTGAACCACCTGGATGCCGCCTACATGAACGGGTACAACCCGCTTTCCACCGGCGTGCACACCATCATCGCCGACGGCCTGCGCGGAACCGATGAGCGCGAGATCCCCGTCGAGGGCGGCGAGTACGTCAAGGAGGCGAAGATCGGCGCGGCTGTGGCCGAGGCCGATATCATCGTGTCCCTCACGCATTTCAAGGGGCATGTGAACGCCGGGTTCGGCGGCGCGCTCAAGAACATCGGCATGGGTTGCGGCTCCAAGAAGGGCAAGATGGAGATGCACAGCAGCGGCACCCCGCGCATCAGCGCGAGCAAGTGCATCGGATGCGGCATGTGCGTCGACCATTGCGCCAACGACGGCGTGCAGGTGGTGGACGGCACGGCGGTCATCGACGAGGATCATTGCGTCGGCTGCGGGTTCTGCATCGCCTATTGCCCCACGGGCGCCATCATGACGAAGTGGGACGAGGCGAAGCCGGTCATGAACTGCAAGATCGCCGAGTACACCAAGGCGGTTCTCGCCGGCAAGCCGTCCTTCCACGTCAGCCTTGTGCTGGACGTCTCGCCCGACTGCGACTGCGAGCGCCACAACGACGTGCCCGTCATCCCCGACGTGGGCATGTTCGCCTCGTTCGACCCCGTCGCGCTCGACCAGGCGTGCGTCGACGCGGCGAACAAGCAGCCGGTGATCCAGGGCAGCAAGGCGGATCCGCAGGTGAAGGGGGTTTCGGCCTCCGACCACATGGACGGTGCGCGGGCGATTCCCGAGCAGGCGTATTCCGGGGACGTCGCCGGCGACGACGGCCACGACGTGTTCAAGATGGTCCACCCCGACACCGACTGGGCGGCGGGCCTCGACCATGCCGTGAAGTTGGGCATCGGCACGCGCGACTACGAGCTGGTCGTCGTAAGGTAGCGCAGAGGGTCGCCGGACGGCGATTGCGTGGCGAAACGCAGAGCCGCCTCCCGTTCCGCCCGCCCCGACCCCCATCGAATCCATCGGAAGGAGCTTTCCATGTCCCGAAACATCGCTGTGGTCATCGGCAGCCCCCGCCGGGGCGGCAATACCTGGATGCTGGCGGAGGCGTTCATCAAAGGCGCCGAGGACGCCGGGCACCATGTGGAGGTGATCGACGCCGGCAACGCCGACATCGCCGGCTGCATCGGCTGCGAGTACTGCTTCTCGCATGCGGGCATCTGCTTCCGCAAGGACGGCATGACGCCCTTCTACGGCATCCTGCGGAAGTGCGACACCATCGTGTACGCCACGCCGGTGTACTGCTTCACGTTCTCGGCCCAGATCAAGGCGTTCATGGATCGCATGTACTGCGGGCTGGCCGATCCGTTCGGCATCACGTCGTGCTGCCTTTTGACGGTGTTCGAGGACAAGGATCCCTCCATCGTCGAGCCGCTCATCGCCACCTACCGGATCAACGCCGCCTACACCCATATGAAAGACGAGGGCATCGTGGCGGTGCCGGGCACCTACGAGAAAGGTGCCATCGAGGGCAACCCCAAGCTCGAGGAAGCCTACGAGCTGGGACGCGGCCTGTCGGCGGATCCGGTTGCCCCGCCGGCTGCTCGATCGTAGAACGCGTTGCGGGATGCGAGAGGTTGCGCGGGCTAAGCCGTGCATGAAGGCCGCCCCCGTCGCTTAAGCGATCGTGGGTCGCGGACACCTCGGGAGGAAGGATTCCGCCGGGCGAATTGCCTCGTTGTCGGAGGGTATAGCGATGAGTGGGCATAGGGAGGTCGCGCTCGTCGCGCGACGCTATCCGCCCTCGTGAATCGACCGACATGAGAAAGCCTCCCATCTCTTGGACTTCCATTTCCCAGTCCAAGAGATGAGAGGAGGCTCAATCGTGCATGGCGAGGCGTTTTCTCCATAGGGACGCGAAATAGTTACGATATGCACGGTATTTCGCCTGTTATGAATGGAATCGTCCCGATAGCGTCAGCATATCCCCAGTTCAAAGATGATGACGTGCATTGCCGCGCTTTCCCGACCGTGCATATCGGTGGTTTCTCGCGCGATCTTGGCGAAATCGATTCGATATGCACGATTTCTTTCAGATCGGTAGGGGTTTGGCGCTTGATTCTCTGATCTCGGTCCCGGTTTTCGGATCCCTGATCTCGGGTCTCGAATCCGTAGCCCTGAATCATGGATCCGGGGTTTTGGAACTTGAGGTTCGGAGCCTAGGCTGGGGATCCTCGTTTCCGTTTGCATTTTGCCTGCGGATAACGTATCGCAGCTCGGGTTGGCCTAGAATGGCGAACCGCATCGACGATGAGGCTCCTTTGGAGCTTGGGCGCGGCGGATGGCGAAAGCGCGGCCATCCCGGCCGCGTTGAAGAGGAGATTTTTTATTTCGAACGCGGCGATTGCCGATGGGAAAGGACGGGGATGGGCCGTAGGGAGTGGCTGGCGCTTGCCGGATTGGCATGCTGCGCGTTCGTGATGAACACGTCGGAGTTCATGCCGATCGGCCTGCTCGTCGACATCGCCGCGGACTTCGCTATGACCGAGGCGGAAGCCGGCGCGGTCGTGACGATCTACGCGTGGGCGGTGGCGCTGCTGTCGATTCCGCTGATGGTCGCGCTTTCTCGTTTGAGCCCCACGAGGCTTTTGCTCGGCGTGATCGCGCTGTTCTGCGCGGGGCAGATCGCCTCGGCGGCAGCGCCGACGTTCGCGCTGCTGGTCGCCGGCCGTTTGCTGGTGGCGGCGGCGCATGCGGTGTTCTGGTCGGTCGTCTCGCCGGTGGCGGTGCGCATCGTGGGCGCGCAGCACGGCAGCGCCGCCATCGCGACCATCGCCGTGGGATCCTCGATCGCCATGGTGTGCGGCCTGCCCATCGGGCGCATCATCGGCCTTGCGATCGGCTGGCGCATGACGTTCGCCTGCGTGGGCGCGGTGTCGGCTGCGCTGCTCGCCTATTTGGCTCTGGTCCTGCCGCGCTTGGGCGCGGGCGAGCCGTTCTCGGTCAAATCGCTCCCATCGCTGTTCAAGCATGCGCCGCTTCTGGGCATCTACCTGGTGACGGCGCTGTACGCAACGGGGCAGTTCACCTGCTACAGCTACATCGAGCCGTTTCTGCAGCAGGTCACGGGCTTCCCGGACGGGATGATCACCCTCGCGCTGGCGCTCTACGGCGCGGCGGGCTTCATCGGCAGCGCGGCGTTCTCGCGCGTGTACGATCGCGCGCGGTTCCCGTTCATGCGCGCCGCGGTGCTGGGCGTGGCGGCGATGATGGCGGTGCTGCTGCCGCTGGCGGGCAGCGCGGCGGCGACGATAGCCGCATGCTGCGTCTGGGGTGCGTTCTACACGGCGTACAACGTGGCGTTCCAGGCCGAGGTCATCAGCAACGCGCCCGAAGGCACCACGATGGTCGCGATGTCGGCGTACTCGGGCATCTTCAACATCGGCATCGGCGCCGGCACGTGGATCGGCGGGATGGTGGTCGCCGGCGGCGGCATCGCCGAGGTGGGGCTTGCCGGCGCTGCCATCGGCGCGGCGGCGTTCCTCGTCTGCTCGCTGCAGCTGGTCCGGGCGATCCGCCGGGCGGAGGGCGACGGGGGCCCGGCAGCCTAGGGCGCCTGCGCGGCGGGGCCGCGATGCGAATCCGATTCCTGGGACACCTTCGTCGCTCCCCTCGCGTTAGAATTACCTCATGCCGAACCGATTGGCACCATCCGCGCCCAGATTCGGCGGCGCGATGCTCGGCTTCGCCCGAGGATCGCCGTCTCACGCCCGACTACCGGAAGGAGAAGCGACGATGCCGTTCTTCAACGAGGTGATCTGCCGGACCGACGAGGAATTCGCCAAGCTGATCGCGGCATTGGTCGACGACGACGGCGATGTGGACTTCAACCGGGTGGAGCCGGTGCCCGAGCTGCTCGATCTGCCCCTCCATTACCCTGCTGGCGACCCGTATTCCTATATCGCCCACTTCATCCATCAGGGCGGGCCTGCCACCGAGGATGAGGTCAAGGACGCCGCGCTCGGGCTGGTGCCCGAGGTCTCGTTCCTCGAAGAGCGCCCTTCCGATGACGAGCTGGACGGGTGCCTGCCGTTTTTGGCGAAGCCCGACATCAACCGCATCGTCGAGACGTCGCAGGATCGCGATCGCGTCGAGCATTTCGTGGAGGGGTGGAATCGCGCCGTCGAGGAACGCAGGTTCCCCGAGGGCGACCATACCGCCTGCGCCGATTGCGGAGAACGCCTGCTGAAAGCGCTCATCTTGCACGGCTTCGCCGGCTTGGACGGCTGGTGCGGCCTGCATTGGGGCGTGCCGTGGAACGCCACGTTCCCGCGCGTGGGGGACGCGTCGCGTTCGCTGGGCTTCGATTCCCCGAACCGCCCGGCGCTCAAGATCGTGCGAACCGTCTCGGAGCGGCAGGGCATCGACGTGTTCCTCCGCTTTTCCGACGGCATGCCCTTGAAGGGCGCGGGCGAGGCGGTGTACGAGAAGGGCGTGGAGAAGGCGCGCAACGAGCCGGAAGACGACGAGGGCCGCTTGCGGGTGGCGAAGGGCCTGTTCGGCGCCGATCGGGAGGGCTTCCGCTTCAAGGATCAGGACGGCGAGTTCCATTGGACTTCCGGCGCCGTGAAGCGCGACGAGGAGGAGGGGATCGTCCGGTTGAAATGGCATGAGATGCCCCTCGAGGAGTACGATCGCATCGACGCATCCTCCGAGATGCTGGAAACGTTCCTAGCCGGGGCGGAATAGCTCGCCGCGTGCTATCATCGCCGGCATGGAGAATTCGCCGCACACCCGCGATGCCCGCAGCAAGCCGACGCCGATGTTCGTCGGCTATGCCGTGCAGCTTGCGTTCCGGCTCGCGCTGCTGGGCATCGCCCTATGGCTTTTCGTCATCGATGTGAATGCGCTCGAAGCCTCCCGCGCGTTCGGCATCCGGGGAGGCTTCAACTTCGTCGACCTCATCTTCATCGCCATCGTCGCCGATTTCCTCACGAAGTTCTTCGTCCATGCGCGCATCTCGTCGGGCAGCCTCAAGCAGTACCGCATCTACCACATCCCCACCGCCGCCACCTTCCGGGGCGGGCGCGCCGCCCTGCGCGCGCAGTTCCGCGAGATCGCCGAGGTGGGGCATCGCCTTGCCGCCGATGGGGCAATAGCCCTGCAGGAGACCTACGCCGGTTTGGTGGCGCGCGGCGAGTCCATCGCCGGCTTCGTGCGCCGGCTGCTCAACAGCGTCGACTTCCTGAACGTCTTCTCGTTCGACGAGAAGGACCTTGCGGTGGACCGGTCGATCCGCGCGGTGCTCTACCGCGATCGGCTGCGCGAGATCGTGCCTGTCATCGTGTTCTGGGTCGTTTTCAACGTCTTGGTCGCGGCGGTCCTGTCCGGTTTCGGCGTGTTGGACGAGCGCACGGCGATCTTGTGGTCGTTGGGGTATTTCCTGTTCGACATGGTGTGCGTGGTGCTGTGGTGCCCGCTGCAGCTGCTGCTGATGCGCAACCGCTGCTGCACCACCTGCCAGATCTTCAACTGGGACGCCATCATGGTGGCAACGCCGCTGGTGTTCGTCGGCGGCTGGTTCGGCTGGACCCTCGTCGTGCTGGCGGCGGTCATCCTGGTGCGGTGGGAGCTCGCCGCCGTCCGCCATCCCGAGCGCTTCGACGAGCGCACCAACGCGAGGCTCACCTGCGCGCAATGCGCGGACAAGCTGTGCTACCTGCGCAAGCCGCTTGCAGGCACGCTCGCCGCGCTCGAGGCGCCCGAGCCTTCGGAAACCGGCTGCGAGAAAGCCGGGTAGGGCGCGGACGCGCTATAGTGGTCCCAGCCGCGTTTCTGCCGATGCTAAGCGAAAGGGGATCCGCCATGGAGTTCAAAGACGTCGTCAAAGAGCGCTATTCCTGCAAGGACTACGACAGCCGCCAGATCAGCGACGAGCAGCTTGCCGCCATCTTGGAGGCGGGCCGCCTGGCCCCCACGGCGAAGAACCTGCAGGAGCAGCGCATCTACGTGCTGCAAAGCCCCGAGGCGTTGGCGATCGTGGACGAGCTGACGCCGTGCCGCTACGGCGCGCCGACGGTGATCGCCGTCGCGTTCGATACGGAGAATGTGTTCACCTACCCGGGCGGGCAGCGCGATTCGGGCATCGAGGACGCCTCCATCGTGGCGACCCACATGATGCTGGCGGCGAAGGATGCGGGCGTGGAGAGCTGCTGGCTCAACTTCTTCGACCCCGCCCTCGCCAAGGAGAAGCTGGGGCTGCCCGGCAACGAGGAAGTGCTCATGCTGCTGGACCTGGGGTTCCCCGCCGAGGGAGCCGGCCCGCTGCCCAACCACGGCAACCGAAAGCCGCTGGAGGAAACGGTGGAGTACCGCTAGCGCGGCGATGCCGAGCGCGGGCGCAGGAGGGTATACTGGGTTCGTTGACCCGTAGCGGAAACCTATCGAAAGGAGACCTTCCATGAGATTCGTGCTCACCGGTGATTCCGATTGCCCTATCGCCCGCCTGGCGCTTTCGCGGGGCGAGTCCGTGAAGATCGAGAACGGCAGCATGGTGTACTCGCGCGGGGTCGAGATCTCGGGCGGCCTCAATTCCAAGAAGAAGGGCCTCGGCGGCGTGCTCGGCGCCATCGGGCGCAGCCTCACCAGCGGCGAGTCGATGTTCATCACGACCGCGACCGGCACCGTCGACGACGGCGAGATCGCCATCGCGCCGCCCATCCCCGGCAAGATCATCAGCTTGCAGGTGGGCGGGCAGCAGCAGTACCGCCTGAACACCGGCGCATTCCTCGCATGCGACGCGACGCTCGACTACACGATGGTCAACCAAGGCCTGTCCAAGGCGGTCTTCGGCGGCACGGGCGGCCTGTTCGTCATGGAGACCAACGGCGCGGGGACGATCCTCGTCTCGGCGTTCGGCGACATCCTGTCGCTCGACGTGACGCCCGAATCGCCGCTCGTCGTCGACAACGAGCACGTGGTCGCGTGGGACGCCAGCCTCGACTACAGCATCCAGGTTGCCAGCGGCATGTTCGGCTTCACGACGGGCGAGGGCGTGGTCAACTCGTTCAACGGCTACGGCCGCGTGTACATCCAGACCCGCAACCTGCAGAACCTGGCCCAGGCGATGCATCCGTACCTGCCGACGACGGCGAGCTAGTTTTTTCGCGAACGGTGTCGACGGCGAAGCTCCGCCGGTGCCGAGCGTCGGCCCCGTTTCGGCGCGTCATACGCGGCGTCGTTTCCGGAGGTGGCGGAATCGCTCCTTTTCGGCTACAATTCGAGCTGAATCTTAGCCAACATTAGCTAGGAGGCCTTCATGGTTCAGGCGAATATGCTCGAGGCGAAAACGGAACTCTCCAAACTGGTGAGGTTGCTTGAAAGCGGCCAGGAGGACGTTGTCTATATCGCTCGGAACAATGTTCCCATCGTCCAGATGACCTTGGTCGACCTCCCCGCCGAGTCGAAGCGCATCGGCGCGGCGAAAGGGAGGTTCGTCATTCCCGATGAGTTCGACGAGTGGGATGGCGAAGTCGAGGACATGTTCGAGGGAATCGCATGAAGCTGCTTTTGGATACGCACATTCTCTTATGGGCCCTTCTCGATGATCCGCGCTTGCCGGCAACCGCTCGTCGGCTCATCGAGGATCGGGGGAACAAGGTGTATTTCAGCATCGTGAGCCCATGGGAGGTGCAGATCAAGCATCAGATCCATCCCGATAAGCTTACGCTCGACGGAAAAGCGCTTGCCGAATATTGCGGCGATGCGGGATATCTCCCGATGCCGGTGAAACTTGCCCATGTGTTTGCGCTGGGGGCGCTTAAACGCAAAGAGGGGGCTCCGCCTCACAAAGACCCTTTCGATAGGATGCTCGTTTGCCAAGCTTCAGCGGAGGGGATGCTGCTCGTCACCCATGACGGTCGGCTTTCCGAATATGACGATTCGTGCGTTTTGACGGTGTAGCGGTTTTAACGTGCGGAATGGTTTGGAGCGGGGATCGGCTTTGCGCTCTTCTTGCGTTTGGGTGCAGAGGCGGTCTCCGCTCTGCCGTCACGGCAGTTCCACGATGCGGGTGGCGATATGGTCGAGCAGGGCGTCGGAGTGGGTGACGAGGACCATGCCGATTGCATGCGCTTGCGCGTAATCGATCAGGAGCCGCCACAGATACGCCTGCGTGGCGGCGTCGAGCATGGTGGATATCTCGTCGCAGATCAGGTAGCGCGGGCGTGCCATGAGCGCGCGGGCGATGCAGCAGCGCTGCAGTTCGCCGCCGGAGAGCTCGGCGGGGAAGCGTTCGAGCCATTCGCGTTGTACGCCCAGGTTCTCAAGCAGCTGCGGAACCGCGGAGCCGCCTTCGATGCCGCCGTCTTTCTCCCATAAGGCCAACGCCTGGGCGTCTTCCGGTTCGATTGCCGCCTCGGCGAGGCTGCGGCGGACGGTGATGGCGGGATTCATCATGCGCTCGGGGTGCTGGGCGACAAGCTGCACGGGGCTGGCACCACGGCGGGGGAGCGGCGCGCCGTCCGCCAGGATCGCTCCCGACGCAGGCTGCAAGTAACCGGCGAGGATACGGCACAGCGTCGTCTTCCCCGTGCCCGATGGCGCGCGAAGCGCCACGCGCTCGCCCGGTTCGATCGTCAAGTCGAAATCCCGTAGCACCTGCTTGCCGCCGTAGCCGAAGCAGACGCCTTTCGCTTGGAGCGACCGCGTTTTGACACTCTCGTTTTCGCAGAACGCTAGGGGGCTGGGAGGCTGCGAGCTTTTTTCCTTCTGCAAGCTGGCTGAGCGATCCGGCGCGGCGGAGCGGACGGTCGAAGATAGGGAACGCAGCCGTGACGGAACGCTCGGCTCTCCCGCGTCGGAAGATAACCCTCCGCAGCTCATCCCATGTTCCGGCAGCGCATGCCAAAGCTCGCGGCTGAAGGGATGCTGCAGCAGGTCGGGCGAGGCGAAGCTCGCCACGGCGGTCTCCTCCACCACGGTGCCGCCTTGGAACACCGCGATGCGGTCGGCAACGCGCAGCGCCAGCTCGATGTCGTGGGTGATCAGGAGCACGCCGCCGCCATCGTCGGCGAAGCGGCGGAAGTCGCCCATCGCCCGCACGGCCAGCTCCATGTCCAAGCCGGGCGTGGGCTCGTCGGCCACGATGACGCGCGGCCGGTTCATCAGCGCGCCGATCAGCAGCACGCGTCGCGCCATGCCGCCCGACAGCTCGAAGGGGTAGAGGCGCGCCGCTTCCTCGCCTAGGCGATAGCGCGCGAACAGCTCCTGGCGCCGTCCGCGCGCCTCCTGCTTCGACATCCCCTTGGCCAGGCGCTCGATCTGGCGGCCGACGCGCTGCAGGGGGTCAAGCGATTCCACCGATTGCGGCACGAAGGCGATCCGGCTGCCGCGCAGGGGGGCGAGGGACGCCTCGTCCATGGCAGTTCCATCGAACCAGACGCGTCCGGTGACGTGCGCGTTGGGAGCGAACAGGCCCATGACGGTGTCGGCTATGAGGGTTTTGCCGGAGCCCGACGCGCCGACGAGCGCCAAGATCTCGCCCTCGTGGAGCGAGAGGTTCAAATGCTCCACGACGAAGCGCGTCTCGCGCGGCGCGAACACCCCGCGTCCCGCATAGCGCTCGAACCCGACGCTCACGTCCTCGAGCTGAAGCAGGTGGTGCCCGCCGGCGTGGACGCTGCGCGCGGCGTGGGAATGGTGATGGTGCGTGCGCTGGCCGGCGTGACTGGTCGCGGCATGATCGGTGCTCGTCGAGGCAGCCGAAGCGGCGGGCATGTCGATGATCCTCTCGTCCATCTCCACCTCCTACTCTTGCGAGCTCGCGGGGTCTAGCAGGCGGCGGATGCCCGACCCGCAGGCGTCGAAAAGCATGACCACCAGCACCAACGCAAGGCCGGGGAAGAACGCCAGCCACCACATGCCGGCGGAGAGGTAGCTCATCGACTCGGACAGGATGATGCCGATGGCGGCGGATTCGGGCGACAGGCCGAACCCGAGGAACGTGATGGACGCTTCGTGCAAGATGGCGTGGGGGAACATCAGCACGATCCCCACCAGGAACTGCGGGAGCACATGGGGAAGGATGTGGCGCGCTGCGATATCCCAGCGGCTGCGGCCCAGTTTCGCGGCGGCTGCCACGTAAGGGGCTTCCTTCGCCTGCAGCACCTCGGCGCGCACCACGCGGGCGAGGCTGGGCCAGTGCGTGAGCGCGATGCCCACCACCACGCCGAAGAACCCCTTGCCCAGCGCGTAGGAGATCAAGATGAGCAGGATGATGTGGGGCACGCCCATCATCAGGTCGATGACCCACGTGATGGCGGCATCGACCTTGCGACCGCCGAGCGCTGACGCGCACCCCAGCACGAGCGCGAAGAGCGACGATGCCGCCACGGCGACAAGCCCGATGAGGAAGCTCGTCGACAGGCCGCATACCGTGCGCACGAGCATGTCATGCCCCAGGCGGTCGGTTCCGAACGGGTGCTGCAGGCTCGGCGCGAGCGAGCGGGCGTCCAGATCGGTGGCGGTCGCCTGCGGCATGAGGACGAGCCCTGCGACCACGATGGCGACAAGGACGAGGGTGCCCAGGGCGGCGACGACGGCGGTCGCAACGCGGTTGCCGCGGCGGAACAGGCGTCCCGACACGCTGCGGTGGAGGACAGCGTCGCGGGATGCGGCAACGTCATGCTGCAGGGGTTTCGCTTCCATGCGCGCTCACCTCCCCTCGGCGGATGCGCGGGTCGATGACGCCGTAGAGGATGTTGGCGATCAGGTTGCCGCCGAACACGATGGCTGCCGAGACCACCGCGATGCCCGCGAGCAGCGCCGAATCGCCGCCTAGGCCGGCGGTGACGGCCGCCTGCCCCAGGCCGGGGTAGGAGAACACCTGCTCCACCAGCACCGAGCCGCCGAAGATCTCGCTCACCGAGGCGAACTGCAGCGTGATGGCGGGCAGCAGCGCGTTGCGCAGCCCGTGCTGCAGCAGCACGTTCAGGCGGTTTTTCCCTTGAGCCTGCGCATAGCGGGCGAACGGGCTGTTCATGATGTCGATGATCTTCTCGCGGGTGTGCAATGCGATGTTCGCCACACCGATGAACGCCAGCACGAGTGCGGGCAGGATAGCATGGTAGAGCCTGTCGCCCCAGGTGACGGATCCGGCATCAACGCCCACTGGCACCGAGAACCCGAACGGGAACCATCCCAGCCACACCGAGAACACGATCAGCGCCACCAGCGCCAGCCAGAACGTGGGCACGCTTGCCAGCACAAAGCAGTACCCCTTCACGATCCGATCGATCAGGCGGTCGCGGTTCATGCCGGCAACGATGCCCAGCGCGAACCCGATGACGCCCGAAAGCACCCAGGCGATGGCCATCAGCAGAAGCGACGAGCCCGCGCGCTCGGCGATGACCTGCGCGACCGGCGCGTTGTACCGCAGGCTCATCCCCATGTCGCCTTGAACGAAGGCGGAAAGCCAGCCGAGATAGCGCGTGAGGAACGGCTGGTCGGTGCCCCAATAGGCGGCCAGCTGCGCCTTCTCGTCCGCGGTGAGCGACAGGTACGCGCTTTGCCCCAGGTTCGCCTGCATCGGGTCGACCGGCGACGCCGACACCAGGGCGAACGTGACGAAGCTCACCGCCAGGATGAGCAACGCGCATTTGGCCAGTTGTCTGAGCGTGAGGGAAAGCAGCGGCATGATGGCGGGATCGGCTCCTTACTGCCAGCTCCACTGATCCACGTTGTTGACGATGGACCAGCCGTGGCCGTGCGGATGGGGCTTCTGCCGCGCCACCTGCAGGTTCTCGCGGACGAAGTAGAGATGGTCGACGTTGGCGATCCACACCCAGGGGGCGTCGGAAGCGGGCGTGACACCGGTGCGGCCGTCCCATTGCGCCAAACGGTAGTACTCGTACGAGTCGGCGATGTCGGGCTGCGCGACCGCCTGGTCGAGGTAGCCGTCGGTCGTCTCGCTGGCGCGGCAGGCGTAGTCGCCCCAGCCTTGGGAATGGTTGAGCTCGTAGACCTCGACGGGGGAGTTGGAGCCCCAGCCCCAGAGGATCGCCTGCGAATAGGATTGCGGCTCAAGGTCGTCCCATGAGAGCCCCTGCACGTTCACCCGGATGCCGAGCGGAGCCATCTGCTCCGCGAAATCGGCTGCGAGCGCTTGGCGCACGGTGTCGGGCGCCATGTACAGCAGGTCGAACTCGGCGCGCACGCCGTCCTTGACCAGGATGCCGTCGTCGCCGGCGGCCCAACCGCCGTCGGCGAGGATCTGCTTGGCGCGTTCGACGTCGGTGGCGACCTTCATGTCCTCGCTTGCCCAGGGCATGCCGTCGGACACGCTGAACGCCGGCGTGCCGAACCCGCCCAGCGTGTGCTGGATGGCCAGGTCGCGGTCGAGCGCGAAGCTCATCGCCTGACGCAGCGCCCGGTCGCTGGTGACGTCGTTGCCGGCGCTGTAGGAGGCGCCGCCGCTTTCCCATGTGGATCCGGAGGGGAGCGTCGGCAGCGAGATGCCGCGCGAGTCGACCGTCTCGCAGTCGAACAGGTCGTAGCCGCTCACGGCGTTCTCGGCGAAGGTGGCGGACGTGTAGGCGAGGTCGACCGATCCCGCCTGCGCGGCGGCAAGCGAGGCATCCTCGTCCATGAACAGCACCACCACGCGTTCGATCTGCGGTTTCTCGCCATAGTAGGTCGGATTGGCATCGAAGATGACCTGCTGGCCCTTGTCCCACTGCGTGAGCACGTAGCGGCCCGACCCGATGGGGTGGGCGCCGTAGTCGCTGCCATGGGCGTGCTCGGGGCAGATGCCGACGTTGGCCAGCGTGTACAGCAGGATGTTGAACGGGCGGTTGAGGCGCAGCTCAACCGTGTAGTCGCCGGTCGCCACGGCCTCGTCGACCATGGACAGGTCGGCCTCGGCGGTCGGCGAGGCCAGGATGCCGTTGATGGTGAAGGCCACGTCGCCGGCGGTCAGCGGCTCGCCGTCGGAGAACACGGCGTCCTCGCGGATGGAGAACGTCCAGGTGAGGCCATCTTCGCTGCAGGAGTAGTCGGTGGCCAGGTCGTTGGAGAAGCTCATGTCGGCGTTGGTGACGATGAGCGTGGACTGGATGAGCGGCTCGTGCACGTGCTCGCCGCAGCCCCACGAGACGAACGGGTCGAAGCCCGCCGCGGGTTCGGCACCGGTGGGCATGGTCACGATGACCTGCGCCTGGGTGTCGTCGGAGGCGCCGCCGTCCACGCCGTCGCCGCTGTCGGCAGGCTGCGAGCAACCGGAGAGCGCCCCGCCGAGCGCGATCGCCCCGCCGCCCGCCAGCGCGAGCTTGGCGAACGTGCGGCGGGAGAGGGTGGGGGATGACGTGGTCGGCATCGGCATGGTTCTCCTTCGGCTGCATCGTCAGGCATTGGTGTTACGAAAAACAAACTCGTAACACTATAGGGATTGGAGTAACACCAAGTCAAGATTCGTAACACTCCAACCGGCGAATGGCGCCGCCTGCCCTTGCTCCGTGCCAAAGGGACACATCTAATGGCACGTTTTAATGCCAAAGGGACACATCTAATGGCACGTTTTTGGCGCGCGCTAGCGGAGCATGAAGCGGTTGAGCTCTTGGCTCTTGCTCGACGGGCGAAGAGCTTCCTTCCGTCTGGGCAAGGGGGCGGTCGATGGCCATCCACGACCCATCTGCCGCGTTTTCGCCGCAGAACCTTTACGAAGAATTGACGGGCGGGAAGGCGGCGAGCGTCTATGCTGGTGGGCACGGAGGAAGTCCCTTGGGTGCAAGGGGCGAATATCGGGGGAGGGCATTATGGAAGAGCGCCCGCTAACGCAAGCCGCCAGCAGCGGCATTCCCTTCGGGAGGACGTGGAACATCGCCGTGAACGACGACTACGCCCGGAAAATGATGGTCGCCCACAATCGATCCTATCGCCGCCGGTCGGGGAAAGGGTTCTTCATCTTCTGCCTTTGCTTGGATGCCTTGGTCGTGGCGGGCACGGTCAAGTGCCTCGTCGAGGGGCGCAACCCGGTCGACAGCATCGGCGGCTTCGGCGCGGCGCTCGGAGCGTACGTGCTGTTCCCGGCCCTCACGGTGTTCTTCGGGGCGATGGCGTTCGGGTCGGAGGCGGTGCCGTTTTTCGGGCGCAAGCGCGCAATCCGATCGCTCGCCCGATCTCTTGTCGCGGACGGCGAAGGCGCCATGAAGGCGCGGTTCGACGTGCTGGGGGTCACGCTGTCCTCAGATATCCTGACGCTGCACATCCCCTATGCGCTCTGCTACGGGGCGGCGGAGGTCGACGGCGAAACGTTCGTGCTCGTGGGCGATCCCAAGGAGCAATCGGTCATCTACAACATGCTGGGGGATAACGCCTATTATCGCGATGAGATCGGTTTCTCCTTCTCCGTTCCCGCCGGCCTCGCAGATGCCGTCATCGCGGAGGGAAAGAGCCAGTTAGCCCGGATGAAGGACGATGAAGCCTATCGGAAACGGGTGCTGGGAGTGTTAAAGGGACACATCTAATGGCACGCTTGCGCTCTCGTGACAATCCCTCTTCCTATGCCCGTCAATCTTTCGATTTGCCTGATGGAGAGACCGGCATATTTCAACCGCGCCAAGGCGTCGTCCCGTTTCGCTTTAGGCATCGAGCGGATTCGATCTGAGAAAGCTTTTCCAAACATTCCGATCGCGATTTCAGCAGCCTCGACATCGTCGATCCGGCGCCGGTATCCGTCGATCCTTTCGAAACCGTCTTCCTCACTTTCTTCATTATGGAAACGGATGAAAGCCTCCTCCCCGCCGAATAGCTCGAGCACTGTTTTCGAGTCGGTCATCTCCGCTCCTCGCGCATGTTCTTTCCCGAGGATCGCCCGATAGCTGCTCCAATCGTAGCGATCCATCGCCGTTCCGGTTTCGAGGGGGTTTCGATGGATGTATCGGATCGTCGCAAGCAGGTGGGTTTCGCCCATTATCGGATGGGCGTTGAAGCGGTTTTGAAAAACCTTCCCCACATGCCCATGCCTGCCGTTGAAGTACTGCGCATAGCTGACTCCGATGCGCTGCATGGACTTCGAGAGGTCGGCGCTATTCGCGCGAAACAGCAGGTGGATATGGTTGTCCATGAGGCACCATGCGTAGACGCGGCTTTCCGAATCCGCCAGCTTGGTTGAGAGAATGGAGAGGGATCTCTCTTTGTCCAGGTCATCTTCGAAGATGATGCGCCTTCCCAGTCCTCTTGCGGTCACGTGGACGAAGTCGGAAGGAAGCGTCGCTCTTGCGTGTCGCGCCATAGCTTCTCCTTTGTCGTGAAACAGAGCTGGGAGACCCATTATGTCATGGAAGGCGACCTTTGGATATGTGCCATTAGATGTGTCCCTTTGGCACGCGCGGAAAGCGGCGCTTCGTTTCCAATCGTTAATACGGGGGAAATCTTCGGGAAACATTCCGCCACTAATCTAGGACGCGAGCTGTTCGGCGGCGAACGTCGCCTTGCGGCTCGGACTTGAAGGAGCGGGGCGGCGGAAGGCTGTGCTCGCAGGGGAAAGAAGAGGTTGCCCGCATATGCTTATCGGTCTGCTGGACATTCTGGTTCTGGTGATTAGCTAGCACGGGTCGGATGCATACGAGGTCCGCCCGTGAGACTGCGGGCGGCCTGATCGAGGGTCGCATCGAGCGGCCCTCTTTTTGTTTCCGACGTGATTCACCTGACCTATGCCGGCATCGGCGCGCGCTGCCGGCCAACGTCCGCGCGATAGGAGGGGAAGGCAACCCCCGGAAAGGAACTCTATGAACGGAATGATCGTCGTCGTGGTCGCCGCGGCAGTGCTCGCCGCCGGCTACCTGCTCTACGGGCGCTGGCTCGCCAAGACGTGGGGCATCGACCGCGCCGCGCTGACGCCTGCCGTGCGCATGAAGGACGGCAAGAACTTCTCGCCGGCATCGTGCTTCACCGCGTTCTCGCATCAGTTCAGCTCGATCTGCGGCGCGGGGCCGGTGACGGGCACCATCACCGCGTTGATGTTCGGCTGGCTGCCGGTGCTTCTGTGGGTGCTGGTCGGCGGCATCTTCTTCGGCGCCGTGCACGACTTCGGCGCGCTGTACGCCAGCGTCAAGAACAACGGCAAGTCGCTCGCCCAGCTGATCGAGAAGTACATCGGCCGCACGGGGCGCAAGCTGTTCCTGCTGTTCAGCTGGCTGTTCACGATCATCGTCATCGCGGCGTTCGTCGACATGGTGGCGGGCACCTTCCAGGCCACGTTCGACGCGCAGGGCGCCGTGGACGCCGCCAAATCGTATGCGGGCGGCACGGCGGGCACGATCTCGATCCTGTTCACGTTCGTGGCCATCCTGTTCGGCTGGATCAACCGCCGCTTCGGCCTGTCGGGCTGGAAGGAGCTCGCGCTCGCGGTCGTGCTGTTCGTGGCGATGTTCGCCGTGGGCATGCAGTTCCCGATCTACCTGGACAAGTTCGGCTGGTTCGCGGTGATCCTGGTGTACCTGCTGTTCGCGGCGGCGATGCCCATCCAAACGCTCAAGCAGCCGCGCGACTACCTCACCAGCATCATGATGATCGTCATGATCGCCTGCGCGGTCATCGGCATCTTCGTGCTGGGCGCGAGCGGCAACGCCACGATGTCCGCACCGATGGTGGCCGACTTCTCCGCCTTGGCGGCGGGCGGCAGCTACGTGTTCCCGCTGCTGTTCGTGTCGGTGGCGTGCGGCGCGCTGTCGGGCTTCCATAGCCTGGTGTCCACCAACACCTCATCCAAGCAGATCTCCAAGGAGCAGGACATGGTGCCGGTCGGCTACGGCGCGATGATCCTCGAGTCGTTCGTCGGCGTGCTGGCCATCGTAGTCGCGGCGATCATGTTCACGCAGCTCAACACGTCGGGCGCGCTGGGCGCCGCAGTGGGCACGCCGTTCCAGATCTTCTCGCAGGGCGTGGCGCGCGGCATGATGGCGTTCGGCATCGACGGCACGCTGGCAACGGTGTTCATGACGATGTGCGTGTCGGCGCTGGCGCTCACCTCGGTCGACGCGGTGGCGCGCATCGGGCGCCTGTCGGTGCAGGAGTTCTTCGCCAAGGGCAACGACGCCGCCGAAGACGCTGCAACCGAGAACACCGGCGTGGCGAAGGTCCTCTCCAACACGTGGGTCGCCACGGTGCTGACGTTGGCGCTGGGCTTGGCGCTCGCGTTCGGCGGCTACCTGAACATCTGGCCTTTGTTCGGCGCGTCCAACCAGCTGCTCGGCGGCATGACGATGATCACGCTCGCGGTGTTCTGCAAGTGCACCGGCCGCAAGGGCTTCATGCTATACGTGCCGGTGGCGTTTTTGCTCGTGTGCACGTTCACCTCGCTGGTGCAGAGCACGATCGGCTGCATCAACGCGCTGTCGACGTCGGGGGCGGCGGTCATCGCCACGTCGGGCCTGCAGCTCGTGTTCGCGATCCTGCTGATGATCCTCGGTGCGATCGTTGCGTACAACTGCCTGAAGGAGCTCTTCACAAAGAAGGCGGGCTCGCTGCCCGACGAGGAGCCCGAATGGACGCAGATGGGCCGTGCGGATTACGGCAAGGGCGACGCGGGCGAGGCGACGTCCTCCGCGTCCGCGTTCCCGAAGTCGGCGCATTCCCAGGTGTAGCGGCAGCTCCCTTTCCGCCCGCTAGGGCGGATCGGACGCAAGACGGCCAAGGGCCGGGCGGTTAGCGCAGCATGAACCGCCCGAGCTCTTGGCGCTTGCTGATGCCCAGTTTCCTGAACGACGAGGTCAGGTAGCTTTTCACCGTGTTGGTGGATATGTCCAGATGCGAGCCGATCTCCTGGTTGGTCCACCCGCGCGCCGCGAGCATCGACACGGCGAACTCGCTGGTGGTGAGGTTGTCGGCCACCGTCTCCTCGGTGGCGGGATTGTGGACGCGGCGCCATCCGGCGGAAAAGCGGTAGGTGATGTCGATGATGCGCTTGAAGTCGTCCGGCCAATCCTTCTTGATGGCCGATTCCAGCATGCCGCCCAGAAGGCCGTGGTGCTCGCCGAACGCCTCGATGAGGTCGTCGGGGCGGGCGATCTCCCACGCCGCGAGCAGGTGGGCGCGCGCCTCGTCGACCTGCTTGAGGCTCATGCAGTCCATCACCGCGACCATGCGCAGGTAGATCTCGGGGATGGGGTAGGTGTTGCCGCCCATCGTCAGCGCGGTTTCCGCCGTGCCCAGGCTGCGGGCGTAATCGCCTTGCAGGTAGAGTTGGTGCGCGACGACGTAGAGCGAGAAGGCCCGCAGGCCGGGAGGCAGGAGCGCGAGGAAGTCCTTTGCGGGCGGCAGCCCTTCGGGCAAGGGAAGGTGCAGCAGCACCGATGCCGTGTAGGCGACGAACGCCTCGATCGACCGGGCTTCGGCGGAGGCGTGCACGCCGCTGTCTTTCAGGGCAAGGCGCAGCTCCGCAAGGGCGAAGCGGGCTTTGTTGATGTTGCCGAGGGGAAGGTTGGCGTAGGCGTAGATCAGGCAGGCGGAAAGCCTCACGGCAAGGTCGCCGTGGTCGAGCAGGCCGCCGGCGATGCGCGCCGCTTCCTCCGCTTGCCCGCTGAAGTAGCGGTATTCGGCTTGGGCGACGGCTCGCATGGCGGGATCCTCGAAGCCGTCGATGGTCGCCTGGCAGCTGCCGGGCTCGAACGACGAGTTCAAAAGCGGCATCAGCCTGCTGAAAACGCCTACCTGGTCGAAAGCGCCGCCGCTCGGGACGTTCGCTTCCATTTCGGTGTTTCTCAGGCGCTCCGCTTCGTCGGGCGCGGAGGACGCTTCCGGCGAAGGACCGGCTTCGGCGCGCTTCTCCTTCCGCGGATCCTCGGGTTTCCGCGCGTCTGCGGGGACGATCCACGATCCGCCGAGCTTCTGCGCGCCCGCGATGCGCCCGGTTGCGCACAGGCGCTGCACGAGCCGCTCTGACACGCCCCATGCCCTCGCTGTTTCCCGCGTGCTTCTGAATTCCATGAGGCATCCCCCGATCTTCCAATACGATGGACTCATTGTATTCGTTTTGACGAACAGATTCGGATGTGGTGAAGAATCTTCGCGTTTCTGGAGGGGATATGGGGACGAGGCGCGCGTGCAGAGATCCATACGGATGCGGAAACGGGTGTGATGCTCGGCGGCAGGATGATGCATCATGGAGGCGTGGCGCGGGTTGCGCGCCGTCCATCGCCTTGATGGCGGATGCGGGATGGGAAGGGGTGCGGGATGGGGAAGATGGGGAACGGGATCGCGGGCGTGCTCTCCTGTTTCTTGCTTGCGGTTTGCCTTGCGGGATGCGCGCAAGCGGAGAAGGGGGAGACGGAAGGTGCTTCCTCTCAAATCGAAGGCGATGTTCCTGCGAAGGTTGGCGTGGGCGCCCAGACGGCGAGCGATGGCGTGCGCAGCTACGTCGTCGCCCGCATCGACGGCGTCACCGAAACCGTGTTCAGCGAGCGCGCCAACTAGCGGGCGCGCAAACCAGAAAGGTCGAAGACCATGGACGAGAATAGCAACACCCCGAGCGCTTCCGGCGCGCCGGAACCCCAACAGCCGGCACCCCAGCCCGAGGCCGCGCCGGCGCAGCCGATGCAGCCGACAGCTGCCGCGCCCGAGAACCCCTTCGCCGCCTTCGGGGCGTCCGCGTCCCAGCCCGTGTCCGCCCCCGAGGCCGCGCCCGCAGCGGTGCCCCCCGAGGTCGCGCGGCCGGCGTCTGCGGCGACGGCGCCGACGCAGCCCTACTACGACGCCGCAGCGGCACAGGCCGCTCAGCAGCCCTACGCCCCTTATGGGCAGGCCGCCGATGCTGGGCAGCCCTGCGCCCCTTATGCCCAGGCCGCGGCCCAGCAGCCGACCTACGCACCCTACGATGCCGCAGGCTATGGCACCTACGGCGCGGGCAATCAGCCCCCGGTGCCCCCGGCGCCCGCGCAGAACATCTATCCGGGCTACGAGCCGCCCAATCCCAATCAGAAGCGCCGCTGGCCGTGGTTTCTGCTGGGGCTGGCCGTGGGCCTGCTGGTCTTCG
>URRZ01000003.1 GCA_900550385.1 uncultured Coriobacteriaceae bacterium
AGTTCCAGATCGTTGTTTTCGCCCGCTGAGCTGGGCCTATGCCGGAATCTCTCCCACAGAAACCACCGAAGAGCCCCGTTTTTACATTTTGTTCGATTGTTTCGGCAGGTCGACGGGCTATTGCGCAGCGGAAAGGTCGGGGAATTCGCGCAGCAGACGCGTGACGGGAAGGCCGATGACCGTGTCGCGATCGCCCTCGATGCGCTCGATGAGCTTGGCGCCTTCGCCTTGGGCGGCATAGGCCCCCGCCTTGTCGAAGGATTCGCCTTGGCGCAGGTACTCGGCGATGCGCTCGTCGGACAGCTCGTGGAACGAGACGTGCGCCGTATCGGCGAACGTGCGGAAGCCCAACGACACCTTGCCCTCGTCGTTCGCGGCGATCATCCACACCGACACCGCGGTGACGACCTGGTGCGTGTCGCCCGAAAGCGCCCTCAGCATGCGCTTGGCGTCGGAGAGGCTGCGCGGCTTGCCGAAGATCTCGTTCCGATGGACGACCATGGTGTCGGCGCCCAGCACGATGAGCATGCCGGCGAACTCCGGATCGGCCAGGATCTCCTGCACCACGGCGCCCGCCTTGCGCTCGGCGAGCTTCTTGCACGCCTCGGGCGGGTCGGCCAGCAGGTCGGGCTCCAGCGTCTCGTCGACATCGGCCGCATGCACGGTGAAGCGGACGCCGGCGCGCTCGAGCAGCTGCTTGCGGCGCGGCGAGCCGCTGGCGAGGATGACCTTGAACGCGGGCGGGTTGGCCTGCGGGACCTCCTCATCGGTGGTGATGTTCTGTTCGTTTTCCATGGGCGGCATTGTAGCGCAAACGCCGCCCATGGGAGGCGCGCCGTTCCGGCAGCGGAACGGGGGCCGGTTCCACGTTCCGCTGCCACGGTGCGGAACGGGGTCGGTTCCGCCTGCCCCCCCCGTTCCCGCTTGCGTCACACCGCGTCGGCGCGCAGGGCCTCTACCACGTTGGCAGCATGGCTCTTGCGCAGGGCGAACGCCACGCTGATCGCCAGCACCACGAGCACGAGCGCGATCGCCGCGCCGATGTAGGCCCACGGCAGCGAGAAGCCGATGCCCTCGAACGCGATGCCGAGCGCTTGGTAGAGCAGCCACGCCACCCCTATCGCCAGCACCAGGCCGATCACCAGGCCGCGCAGCGCGTAGCTGGCGCATTCGCACACGAGCATCCGGGCGAACGCGCGGTCCCCCATCCCCACCGATTTGAGCACCGCGAACTCGCGCGTGCGCAGGATGATGCTGTTGGTGAGCGTGTTGAACACGTTGGCCACCGCGATGAGCGCCATGATGGCGGTGAAGCACAGGATGAACACCTGGATGGTCTGGAACGCGAGGCGGGTGGACTCGGAGCTCACGACCAGATCAACCACGTTCACGGTGAGGCCGGCGTAATCGCCTGCCATCTCGCGCAGCTGCTCGACAGCGGATTCGTGGTCGTCCGCTTGGAACGCGGCGGTCGCGAACGAATAGGAGAACGGCGTATCGTGCTCGATGGCGGACAGCCGCTCGCCCGGCGCTTCTTCCGCGACGTCGCCGGAAAGCGCTGCCTTCGTGATCTCGTCGGACATGAGCAACGCCGGAAGCCCGCGCGAGGCCGACACGAGGTTCGCGATGGGCGGGGTCTCGGAAGCGAGCGCCACCACATCGACTTGCACGCTTTGCGCTGAGTCGAGGGAGGCCCGCTCGATCGTCGGGTCCCCTTCCGCCGCCGACGCCTGGTCGATCAGGCCGAGCGCTGGAGCGCCGTTCTCCCCCTCGACCACACCCAGGCCGGAGAACCCCTCGGGGATCGTCGCCCCGCAATACGCTTGGAACGAGCCTGCTTGCGCGAAGGGGTCGATGTCGAGGTAGGCCGCATCCGACGTCACGCCCTGGTAGGCGTTCAGCGCGATGGCGCGCGGATGCCCGGGGTCGGCGAAGTCGAGGTCGCCAACGCCAAGCGACTCCGCCACCTGCGAGAACGACTCCTCGTCGAGGTAGAACACATTCACCTGGCCGTAATAGGCGCCGTCCTCGCCGAACGGCTGGGGCGACCAGCTCGCCGAGCCCCTGTCGTGGATCTGCTGGATAGCGTCGCGCCCCGCATCGGAGATCATCCCCGCCGGCAGGACGGCCTGCATGGTCCCCTGCCGAACAACCCCGTCCAAGCTGACGCCCTCGAGCGAAGCCGCCTCGTCGATCAGCTGGTTGAACTGGTCGGCCCGGGTGCAAAGCTCGTCGTTTTGCATATCGGATCCGCTTGCCATCAGCGTGATGTCCGCATCGGACGATGCACCCCCGGCGCTGCCGGCGCGCGACACGATCGGATCCATCGTCACCGCCACGGCCCCCGCCGTCACCACCAGCACCACGCTCACCGCAAGCGACATGATGACGATGCGTCCACGTGCGCTCTGTCGCGAGAGGTTGCGGTGCGCGATGATGCCCGGAACGCCGGCGGTAAGGCCCCACAGCCCGCCGTCGGAGCGTTTGGAGAACGGCTCAGCGGTCGGTGCAGACGAGCGCGCCTCGCGCGCCGCCTTCCGCTGCGCGCGCTTCGGCAGGCGCACGTCCTGCACTTGGCGGATGGCGTCCACCGCCGACACACGTCCGGCACGCAACGCGGGGACCCATGCGCTCACCAGCAACGTGACCAACGAGAGCGCTGCCGAGATGGCAAGCGAGGCGGGCTCGACCGCCAAGGACAGACCCTCGCCCACGCCCAGCAGCGCGGCGAATCCGGCTCCTGTGAGCTGTAACACCGCCGCCGTGCCCCCGACGCCCAGAAGAATGCCGCAGGGGATGCCGACGGCGCCCAGCATCAGCGCTTCGACCAGCACCGACCGGCGCAGCTGGCGCTTCGAGGCGCCCAGCGACGCCAGCAACCCGAACTGGCGCGTGCGCTCGGCCACGCTGATGGAGAACGAGTTGTAGATGAGCGACACCGAGGCCACCGCCACCACCAGCGCCAACACGCCCGCCATCGCCGTGAGCGAATCCTGCAGCAGGCTTCCGTTATCGACGCCTTGGTAGCGCGTGAGGTTGCCGTGGGTATACACCACCATGTCGCCGTAGTACAGGCCGGTGCCCTCGTAGGGGAGCCCGCTTACGAACTCGGTGATCTCATCGAGGCTGCCAAAGCCCTGGGTCGCCGCCCACACGTCGGTGTAGCAGCCGGGCAAAGCGTCGCCGGCATCCGACGCTTCCGCCTGTCCGCCCGACACCATCCCGACGTCGCCCGGCGCGGTGATCGCCAAGGAGGCGCCGTTGGTCGATGCGGCAAAATCATTGCCCGCGTAATGGGCGCCCGAATCGTCGTAGAAGCCCACGACGGAGAACTCCAACCGCTCGCAGGACGCAAGGCGCATCGCCCCGCCTTCGCCGCTGCCGTCCGCGCGGGATCTCCCGGACACAGACGAGCCGCCGTAGCCTTCGACCGGCGCGCCTTGGGGGTCGACCACCCCAGCCCCCGCCATGATCTCCTGCACGGCGTTCAGGGTCGAGGCGATGCCGCCCCGATCGGGATCGTCGGGAACGTAGCGGCAGACATCGAGCGCGATCGAACCGCCCAGCGCGAGCGCGCCGTCGGTCGTGATGCCGCCGTTATCGTCATCCACGTCACCCAGCGTCGTTCCGCGAAGGCGCTCGGGCAGCATCACCTCGCCCGCCTCCTCGGGTGCGCGGCCCTCCGTCACCTCGGGCAGGCAGGTGATCGTCATCCCGTCGCGCTCGAGCTCCCCCTTCGCAACCTCGGGAAACGACTTGACGATGAGCCCGGTGCCGAGCATCTCGCTTTCGCTTTCCGAAAACCACGCGACGCCGCCATCATGGGACACGACGGCATCGGTGATGCTGTCGCTTTGCTCGAGGGAATCGACCGTCTCGTCCGAAGCGCCTTGCAAATAGACCTGCCACCAGCCTTCGGTGGCGACGGTCCGCTGGTAGAGACCCTGCTGGAGGCTGGCGACCGTCGTCCAGATGGCGGTGATCAACGCGACCGACAGCGCGATGCCGATGATCGACACCACGGTGCGCATGCGATTTTTCGCCAGCGAGCGCCGGGTGAAGGAGGTCATGACGCTCATCGCCGGATCCTCTCGTCGCGGGCGATGCGACCGTCCTCGATCGCGATGACGCGATCGGCGGTGGCGGCGATGTCCTCGTCATGGGTGATCACCACCAGCGTCTGGCCCATCTGCTTGTTGGACGCGCGCAGAAGCGCCATGATCTCGCGGCTATTGCGCGAATCGAGGTTGCCGGTGGGCTCGTCGGCGAGCACCACCGACGGGGCGTTCATGAGCGCGCGTCCGATGGCGACGCGCTGCTGCTGCCCGCCCGAAAGCTGGTTGGGCAGCGCGCCCTCGCGGCCCTCCAGCCCCAGCGCATGCAGCAGCATCCCCAAGCGCTCCCGGTTCACCGGGCGCCCGTCCAACGCCACCGACAGCGTGATGTTCTCAACGACGCTCAGCACGGGGATGAGGTTGTAAAACTGGTACACCAACCCCACCTCGCGGCGGCGGAACACCGCCAGCTGCTCGTCGGAGCGTGCATAGATGTCTTCCCCATTCAAGCGCACTGTGCCCGAGGTGGGGCGGTCCACGCCGCCCATCAGGTGCAGAAGCGTCGATTTGCCCGAGCCGGACGAGCCGACGATGGCGCAGAACTCGCCTTCCGCGATGGAGAACGACACGTCGTCCAGCGCACGGGTCGCCGTTTCGCCTTCGCCGTACACCTTGGCGAGATGTTCGACCGTGAGGATGTCCATGGCATCCGCCTTTCCTTGGATCGAGAGAGACCGCATGTTGATCACGGCGCCTGCGGAGCGCCATCGCCGTCCCGCCGCCATGCGGGAGAGCGCCCCTGCGCTTCCAGTATGGCAAACCGTCGTTACCGCACCCTGCCGCGCGCCTTACGCTTCAGTAATGCGCGGCGAGAAGAAGGGCGGCCGCTCCGCGTCGTTTCAAGGGGATGAAAAGATCGGCCCCTTCTCCATCGCCGAGGCCATCGACGGCAGCCGTCGAGCTGAGGGCGACCGGCCCAAACGGCACGGGAAGGCAGGCAAGCGGATCGCACGCCGCACCTGCGTGCTACACGTTCATCTTGGGAAACGCCATCTCGAAGCAGGCGCCGCCTTCGGGCAGATTGCGCGCCCGAAGCGATCCTCCCTGCGCACTGACGAGCGCTTGGGCCAACGAGAGCCCGACGCCGAACCCCTGCGGGTTGGCGGAATCGTCGGCGCGGCCCCGGTAGAATCGCTCGAACACGTGGGGCAGATCCTCCGCGGAGATGCCCGGCCCGTCATCGCTCACGCGGATGCGCGTCGCCAGCGCATCCTCCGACGCCTCGATGCGCACGGCGCCACCCTCCCCCGCCGCCTCGGCGCAGTTCTTCACGATGTTCTCGAGCGCCTCCGCCGTCCATGCGGCGTCCCCTTCGAACGCCTCGTCGCCCACGCTCGCGGAGCACGCCACCCCGCGCACGTCCATCATCATCTCGAGCGGCGTCAACGCGCGCGCCGCCACATCGGCGACGCGCACCGGGCGCTTCTCGAGCGCCATCACGCCCGCATCGAGGCGCGCCAGCTTCAACAACGTCGTCACCAGCCACGACACGCGTTCGACCATGCCCTCCAGCTCGCGCAGGGCGTTGCGGCGGGCTTGCCCGTCCGCCGCGCGCTCGGCAACGGGGACCAAAAGCGACATGGCCGTGAGCGGCGTGCGGATCTGGTGGGAGATGTCGGCGAGCGCATCGGCCAACGCCGTTTTCTCGGCGCGCAGCTGCTCGGAGGTTCGCGAGAGGCGCGCGACCATCTTGGAGACCTCGGTGCGCAGGATGGCCACGTCCCCCTCCCGGCAATCCGAGAACGACACGCGCCGCCCGCCATGCAGCACCTCGTCCATCTCGGCGGCGAGGCGGGCGATCTCGCGGTAGCGCTGGCGCGAGAACGCCGCGAACAGGATGCAGCACGCCGCTCCGACAGAAGCCGGCCACGCAGCTGCGGCCGCCTCCCCCGCGGCCCACGCCGCCGCGAGCGCGATGACGGCGGATACGACCGCCATCGCCACGAGCTGGCGCGCGAAAACCCGGTTGCGAAACACCCCGCCAGCGGAAATAATCGAGCGTTCGATGCCTTTCGCTACGCCTTCGGTTGCCTGGAGCATCGCAAATCCTTCCATCCTTCGCTCGTTTCCAGGGAAAACGAAGCGATCCTGCACGGTTGATGCGAAAGCCGCCCCGTCCCTAAGCCGCAAAGGGCATCGAGCGTTTCTTTTTTTCCGATTTCGACGCTTCTCGGTGCATGCGCTCCCAGATGCGCCCCGCGCAGCGCGCTCTGCTCGGCTCGCAGCCGTCCCGCTCCGCGCTCTCCCCTTCTCTCACTTCGCCTTGTAGCCCATGCCGCGCACCGTCGTGATGATCGTCGGATCGGATGGATCGTCCTCGATCTTCTCGCGCAAGCGGCGGATGTAGACGTTGAGGGCGTTGTCGCTGACGAACTCGCCGGCATCATCCCAGATGACGTTGCGCAGCGCATCGCGTGTGGCCAGCTTGCCCGCATGCTGCGCAAAATGGAGGAGCAGGCGGTATTCCAAGGCGGAGAGATCTAGGTCGACGCCGCGCTTGCGCGCCGTCGCCGCCCCGAGGTCGATCTCGATTGGCCCTAGTTCCAGCACCCGGGATGCCGTGCCCGTGCGGCGCAGCGCTGCCCTGATGCGCGAGAGCAACTCGCGCACGCGGAATGGCTTCGCCACATAGTCGACCGCGCCCATGTCCAGCCCCATGACCGTGCTGTACTCGTCATCGGAAGCGGTGAGGAAGATGACGGGCATTCCCGGAGCCGCATCGCGCGCCGCCGCGCAGACCGCGAAACCCGTCCCCTGCGCAAGCGTCACATCGAGCAGCGCAAGATCGAACCGACCATGCTCGATCTGACGAATCGCATCGTCTTGGCGCGCAGCGCAGATAACCTCGTATCCCTCCACTCGAAGGAGCTCGGAAAGCGCCCGCACGATGGCGTCATCGTCTTCGACGAGCAGGATGCGCATGAGGACCTCCGTTCGGCTCGAGCCTTACAACGCCAGTATAGTGGCAGCTCAAGCCGAAGCCCCCTTACCGATCTGTAACGTTGGAGACGAAACTTCGCATGAAGCAAAGAACTGAAGCTCAATCGTCCCAGTCGACGACAGCCCTTTCGATCAATTGGCTTTGATGGAACAGCCTCAGCAAGAAAACTTCCTCGCCGTCCAGGCGGTAAGCCACCGCATATCCCCCGACCAAGCGCTCGCGGCAATTCTTTCGAGCAAGTTCGGGCTTGCGCGAAACAGCGTAGAGCGAGGGCATGCTCTGCAGCTCTTCGTAAACGTATTCCAAAGCATCGAGCAAGTCGATGGCGGCCTTCGGAGAGTGCAAGACGGACACAAGGTAATCGACGGCGCCCTCGACATCCGCTCGATACGATTCGGACTCATGAATGGCGTAGGCCACATTGATCACGCAAGCGCTTTACGGTCTCATGGGGGTTGCCGATCCTCCCCGCCGCGACATCCTCCTCCGCCTCTTCGATGGCACGACGCGCGGAGACGATCTTGGGCTGCATCTTGCGGTACTGCTCGATGAGTTCGTCGCCCTCGTAACCTTGCGAAACGAGATGGCGCAGGATGTCGACCGTCACGTCTTCGTCGGACACGTCGAGCGGCTGGATGAGGATGCCGTCCTCGGTCCACGTGGCAAGGGCATACTCCCCGAACTCCATCTCGCGGTACCACTTCGCCGGAATGGTGATTTGGCGCTTGCTGGAAATCTTGATGGTCTGGGGCTCTGCCAATGCGACAGCTTCCATGTTCGTCCTCCTTGCGCTTGGTGCTTGGCGCTTTGCGCTTGGTGCGAGTATAGCATAGCGAGGGATGATCGCCCTTATGTTCCCCACGCCTCAATGCGCCGCCCATGCCCCGCCTGCAGTCTGCCAGCCGCCCTATGCTATTCTGGGAAGGATTCGCCGCCATCCTGTGCGCGCTACGCGAAAGGAGCCCCCATGAAGCTGCTCGTCATCGGAAGCAAAGCTCGCACCGAGAAGTACCTCCCGGACCTCCCCATCACGCGTGAGGTCGAAACCGTCGTCGTAGAGCGCGGCACATCCGACGACGAGATCCTCAGCTTGGCGGCAGACACCGACTTCATCATGGCAGACGCCATATCCCCTGTCAGCTCCCGCCTGATCGAGGGAATGCCCAACCTCAAGCTCATCCATTCCGAGGGGGTCGCGTACAACGCCATCGATCTGGATGCGGCGCGCGCCCGCGGCGTCTTCGTCTGCAACAACGCCGGAGCCAACGCCGTCGGCGTCGCGGAGCAGACCATCCTGCTCATGCTCGCGTGCCTGCGCGATGCGATCAACGCGGATGCGGCGGTGCGGTGCGGACGGCAGATCCAAACCAAGGAGCGCATGATGCTCGAAGGCATTCGCGAGCTGGGCGATTGCCGCATCGGTTTCATCGGATTCGGCGCGATCGCCCAGGAGACGGCGCGCCATCTGGCGGGCTGGGGATGCGAGATGCTCTACAACAAGCGGCACCGGCTCTCCGAGGAGGACGAACGCGCTTTGGGCGTGCGCTTCGCCAGCGTGGAGGAGATCGCGAGCACGTGCGACATCGTGAGCATCCACGTGCCGGTCACCGCCGAGACGCGCAACATGGTCGACGCGGAGTTCCTTGCACGCATGAAGCCCGACGCCATCCTGATCAACACGGCGCGCGGCGAGATCGTCGACACCGAGGCGCTTGCCGCCGCGCTCGAGGCGGGGACCATCGCCATGGCGGGCCTCGACACGGTGGCGCCCGAGCCCGTCAAGCCCGACAACCCCCTGCTCAACTTGAGCGAGCAGGCGTCGCGGCGCATCGTGCTCTCGCCCCACATCGGCGGCACGACCGTCGGGTTCTTCCGCCGTGCGCATCGCACCATCTGGGAGAACATCGCCCGCGTGGCCGCCGGCGAGGAGCCGATCAACATCGTTTCGTAGCAAGCGGCGCCACGATGGGGAAAGGGCTTGCCCTTTTCCCATCCCCACAGGTGCCGACCCGAATAGGCGCTATTCGCATCGGGAATAGGCAGCTTTGCAGCCCGCCCCGGCAATCGAAGCATGGAATAATGAGGGGGCGGCACCCGACCGCCATCCCGCAGAGGAGGAACGATGAAACACGGCATTCTTCTCGTCAACGACGGAGTCCCTGCCGAAGACTCCCCCGAAGCCCTTCGCCGCTACGCGGAAACCATCCTCGGGACGGATCTGTTCACCGAAGGGCTTGGCATAGTGAACGGCGGCATGTTCAAGAAGATCACCATCCCGGCGAAGGCGAAGGCATGGCGGAATCATTTCTTCCCCGGCGATCGGGACGTTATCGGCGAATACCGCGCAACGGCGGAATCGCTGCGAAGCAAACTCTCGGCTTATCTGGCAACATCCTCCCGAAAGGACTGCGCGGTCGCCATGGGCTTCCGCTGCGGAAGCCCCTCCCTTGCGGACGCGGCAGCCCGCCTGAAAGAGGAAAGGTGCGATTCCATCCTGATCGTCCCCCTGCACCCCCTCTACTTCAAGCCTTTAACGGATCCCGCGCTCGCCGACGCTCGCCGCGCCATCGAGCAGGCAGCAGATGCTCGCTGGTCGCCGAAGGTCAAAGAGCTCCTTTCATTTTGCGAAGCGCCGGGTTTCGCGAAGACGCTCGCCGACCGGATCATGCAGGATTGGCAGCCCAGAAGCGTCTCGAGGCTGCTTCTGCTGATGCCCTCCCAACCTCGCTTGCTGTCCGACTCCGACAAAACGTTCGCGAAACAGGTCGAACACCTGAAAACCCAGCTTGAAAAGCTCTTGAGCCTCGGCTACGAACGCATTCACATCGCCTACGTATCCGACTTCGACAACTCGAAATGGACGGGGCCTTTCGCCGAGAAGACGCTGATGGGCTGGATCGGCGGCGCCGTCAAGGACGTAAGGGCGGCAAGCCCCGTGTTCTGTGCGGCGGATCCGTTGGGAGACTACGACGCCGGCTTCAAAATAGGCGAGTTCTTCGTGGCGAACTCCGCCGGCAAGCGGCCGGAGTACCGGTTCGTCCCCGGCTTCGGCGACGATGACGGGTTCGTGAAGGTCCTTGGCGGCGCGATTGCCAAAGCGCTTTAGCCGATGACCCCGATCACCATCCAATAGGGAATGCTGACCAGGCACGACGTCAAACTGCATGCAACGTACAGCAGCGCTCCGGGGAAGGTGTCCCTGTACGCTACCGCGCCCTTCGTCGACTCCAGCGCGATGATGTAGGTGGGGTTCTCGTACGGCACGACGAAGCTGTTGCAGGCGAGCATCAGCACGAACCCGATGAGGAACGGGCTGAACCCCGCAGGGGCAAGCGCCGCGATGAGCGTCCCCATGAACACCGAGATCACCACGACTTGCGACGTGAGGACCAGGTTCACCAGAACGGTCGAGAGGAACAGCAAGGCGAGGAGCGCGAAGGGGTTGACGAAACCCGCCAGCGCCGCCGCGATGTAGTCCGACAGCCATGCGGAAACGCCCAGCTCCACCAAACGGGCGCCAAGGCTGAGGATGCATCCGATGAACACGAGGAACGTCCAGTTGACGTGCTTCCCCAGCTCCTTGGGATCCAGCACCCCGCAGACGTACATTGCCAAAGCGCCCAAAAGGGAAACCTGCGTGACCGAAAGCCCCACAAGTCCCTCGAAGACCCACAGGAGGACGCACGCGACCAGGATCGCCGATGCCGCCTTCGCTTTCGGGGAAAGGCGACCGAGCTCCTTCCTCCTATCGGAGACGAACGAATCCGGAAGGGAGCTTCCCTTTGGGTTGTACAGGAGGATAAGCGCCGAAAGGTACAGCACTAGGAAGCAGAGCAGCCAAACCCACGTGTTAGAGAGCCAGCCGATCCACGAAAGCCCCGAAACCGCATCTTCGGGCATGAGGCTCCGCGTCAGATAGACGATCGCGCTCGAACTCAGGATGGCGGGGAAGACGCAGCTGTAGCCGGCGATGCTCGCCAGATACAGCCCGGTGCGCCCCTTCGACCGCTCATCGAGCTTCATGGCATCCGACACATCCATGGCTATCGACGCCCCAAGAAGCGATTTTGCGGCGATGGCGGGGATGATCGGCGTCGAAACCAGACCCGACACGCCCATCGCCACCACCTGCCCCGGATAGCTCGTCCCGAACAGGCTCATGCACCGAAGGGCGATCCTTTCCAAGATCCCCGTCTCCTTCGCTGCACTGGCCAGGACGAAGATGCCCGCAAGCTGCCAGACCATCGTCTCGGAAAAGGGCGCAAAGGACTCCGGAAACGGCGCCGCGTCGAAAACGGTCCAGCTCAGCACGATGATGAGCGCGGGAACCCACGTCGGCGCCACCGCGCCGACCCACCAGACGACAGCGAAAGCCAAAGACCCCAGGCAGCGCATGGCTTCCTGACTGGAATGGCCGCAGGAGCGCACGACCTCCGCAAGGCTTTCCGGGCAGGGGATCAGCCAGCCTACGACGACGAAGGCGATGACGCCGACGCATCCCACGACCAGACGCCGCATGTCGAGCCCGACTTTCACGGTAGCATCGCCGCCAAGCGCACGCGGGACACGGGTATGAGGATGCCCATCGACATGAAAGGTCCTCTCTGCGGAAAGGCTCGCGACCCAAAAAGGGCTGGAACCCGAATGAAACCTCATGAAGGGAGCGAAACGGTTCGAATATAAAAGCGCCGAGGGGGATCGCACCCCCTCGGCAAAGGAGGGATGAGGCGCCGCTAGGGCCTGCGGCAAGCGCCTCAGACGCTCTTCCGGCTAGACCAAGCGGCTTAGACCAAGCCGACGATTCCAAGCGAGATCGGCACCCAGATGCCGGCCAAGATGCACATGATGATCTCCAGAGGGACCGAGACCTTCGGCAGGTCGGTCATGCCGTAGTAACCGGGTGCGTACGTGATCGAGGGAACCGTGTCGAACGGGAAGATGATGACGCAGCCGGCGTACATGCTCAGCGGCATCATGAGCAGAAGCGGCGACATCCCGGAAGCGACGGCCAGCGCCGCGATGGGCGAAGCCAGCAGGTTGATGATCGCGGGAGCGGAAGGGATGATGACCATCAGGACGAAGATGATCAGCGAGACCACCATGACCGCGAACGGGATGGGCATGTTCAGGCTGCTGGGGAACACGAAGTCGCACAGCCAGACGGTCACGCCGTTGGCGACCAGCATCTGGCCAGCCATGATCATCGTGGAGATGATGATGTAGGGGGTCCAGTTAACGCCCTTGATGTATTCCTTGTAGGTGAGGATCTCGATGCCCGGGATGAACATGAGGACGCAGCCGATGGCGGCGACCAAGGTGACGTCCCAGAACGGGAACCACGAGGAGGCGATCCACAGCACGAACATCAGGATCAGGATGCCGATGGTGTAGAGCTCCTTCGCGGTCATCTTGTCCGGAATGGACTCGTGCTTCAGATTGTCTTTATAGGCGGTGATCGTCTCCTTGCTCAGCTCGGGGAGCTTGAACATCTTGGAAGCGATGAACCATGCGACGAACGTGCTCACGTAGCCGATAGGCGCGCCCACGACGATCCACTGGACGAACGTGACGCGGATGCCGGCCAAGGATTCGATGAGGTTGATGCCCAGAAGGTTCAACGAGGAGCCTGCGGGGGTGATCATGCCGCCGACGGTGGCGGCGATGGCGATGCACACCATGAACACCTTGCCGGCCTGCTTCTTGGCGGCCTCGTCGTCGCCGTAGATGTCGAGGAACGAGATGCAGATCGCCACGAAGATGGCGGCGGTCGCCACGTTGGACATGAAGGCGGACAAGGTCGCGATGGTGAGCATGAACGCCAGCAGGATGCCCTTCATGGAACGCCCGAACAGGTTCATCATGAAGAACAGGATGCGGTTGCCGATGGGCATCTTCGTGATGGCGATGGACAGGGCGTAGGACACGATCACGAAGAACGACGTGGTGTTCGTGAAGCCCGCCAGCGTCGCCGCAAAGCTATCCGTCGCGCCGAACAGGTACATGATGATGATGCAGATGAAGCAGGTGATCGGGATCGCGAAGGTCTCGGTCATCAGCAAGACGATGGTGATGAGCAGAACGCCCAGGGTGCGGACGCCCTTGACGTCCGCCATGCCGATCATTTCAGGCGTGAGGACGAACGAGAGGATCGCGAGGATAATGGCGATGGACAGGCCGGCGATTTTCTTCGGGCCTAATTTGGCAGCTGCCGCCATTGCTTCCTCCTTTCAGGTAGGATCGGTACCCCCGAAGGGCTACAGGTCGAGCTTGAACAGATCGATGGCGGTGTCGCGGGCGATCTTCTTCTTGTCCGTTTCGGAGATCTGCAGGTTGTCGAACCACACGCACGCATCCGGAATCTCCTCGAAGGGATAGTCGGTGGCGAACATGATGCGGTCGGAACCCATCTGGAGCATGGTGCAGATCAACGGAGGAAGCGTGAACTGGCCGGACGTGGTCACCCAGAAGTTCTCGTTGAAGTACTCGGGCAGGGGCCGCTTCGCCGGCATGCCGCGACGACGCTTGTTCAGGTGGTTCTGGGAACGCCAGATGGTGAAGGGCAGGGCCTCGCCCAGATGCCCGAGGATGATCTTCAGCTTCGGGTACTCGTCGAACAGGCCGCTGCACATGAGCCGAAGCGCATGCGTGGCGGTTTCGACGCCGAACGCCCACGGCGCGCCCATGATCCAGTAGTGCCCGTCGAGCGTATGGGCGTTGCAGGGCATCGGCTCGCGCGGATGCATGTAGAACGGGACGTCCAGCTTCTCCATCTCGGCCCAGAAGGGGCGGTAGCGCTGGTCGTCGAGGTAGACGTACTCGTCCGGGGTGCCGATGTTGGAGTAGCCGTTCGCCAGAACGCCCACGAAGCCGAGCTCCTCAATCGCGTAATGGAGCTCCTTGATGGCAAGGTCGGGATCCTGCAGCGGCAGGGCGGCGAAGCCGCGGAAGCGGTCCGGATGCTTCTGGATGGCGGTCGCCAGATCCTCGTTGGCCTTGCGCGCGATGGTCGCGGCCTTCTCCGCATCGTAGATCTCCTGGATGGCGGGAGAGTTCAGCGACATGATCATCATGTCCATACCGTACTCGTCCATCTGCTCGAGACGGATGTCGGCCAGATCGAGGAGGCGCGTGGAGCGGACGTCCTTCGCGCCCGTGTTCTCGAAGTAGACCGTCGATCCCCCCATGGTCTCCGGAATGGCGAAGTGCTCTTCGAGGCCGATTTTGTTATACATCCCCATCTCCTTTTCTCGAGGGACACCGGTTGGCCCGCTGGGCCCGTTGATGCAACTATAGGAGGTTGGGAAGGACTATAAAAAATGATGTTTTTGCCCAATAACCAGCGTAAACGCGCTATATCCCGATTCGTTTGCCAGAGGGAGCCTACTCGATTTTGGAATAGGCCATCCGCTGTATTTCCCGCATTGGAGGTCGCTCTATGCTGTTACACTAATTGAGTATCACTCTGCGCAAAAGGAGGCGCTTATGGACATGCAGGTCCTCCGTGAATTCGTCGAGTTCTCCAAGCATCTCAACTTCAGCGCTGCCGCGCGGTTCCTCCACATGTCCCAATCGAGCCTCAGCAAGCACATCGCCGATCTCGAGAAGGAAGTGGGTTTTCCCTTAGTGGACAGGGACGGAGGCGTCGCCCTGACGGTCGCCGGCAGGCACTTCCTCACCAGCGTCGAGGACATCCTGTACAACTACGACCAATCCGTCGAGAAATGCCGCAGGATCAATCGGGAGAGGGCCATGCGCATCGTGATCCAAGATCCCATGATCGATTCCACGATCGGCAACCAGGCCATACCCGTCTTCATGCACCTTTCCGAGCACCATCCGAACATCGAGGTGATCCCCCACACCATTACCGGGCAGACCATCACGGAATCCCTCAAGGCCGGAACCGTCGACATCGGCTACCTGATGGCATACGGCCCCATCGAGGAGGTCATCGCCGAACGGGCGGCCATCGGAATCACCGCCGTGCCGTTGCGCAAGAGGCGCTTCTCAGCATGGGTGAGCAAGGATCGCTCGATCGCCAACAAGGACACTTGGCAGGTGGAGGATCTGGAAGGGATGAAGTTCCTCGTCGCCGCGGACAGGCTGTTCGACGATTGGCGCATCGTCCTAGAGAAGCTCTGCCGCGCCCACGGGTTCGCGCCGCGCATCCAGATGCGCGTCACGCCCACGATCAACGGCTACCTTACCGGGAACCTCAGCGAGGGCGTGGTCGTCCTCAGCGACGCATGGGTGAACGACCCGCGCTTTCTCATGCGCCAGGATATGGTCGCGAAGGTCCTTGAAGGCCCCGACGCTTACTACCACCTGTATTACGTGTACTGCACCGACAACAAGAACCCGGCGCTTCCTATTTTCACGAAAGAGCTGAAGAAGCAGGCGATCGACGTATAGCCATCGCGCGCAGATCGGATGCACGCCGCAGCAAGACCCCGAGGAGCAGCCCATGCTAACGATCATCGCGGTTCTAGCCGCCATCTTCACTGTGAGCATCGTCTTGTGCCTAGCCGCCGTGAAGCTCATCAGCGGCAGCGAGAAGATATCTTCCACGCTCGCCTCCATCATCATGAAGAGCGGCGGACGCTAGCCTCTTTTTCTCATCCCCGCTTGCGGCGCGCTCTGAAGGCGGACATGGGCTCGATGCGCACGCCGCGCTTGTTGGCGCTGACGGCGAGGTTTCCCTGGATGTTCGTCACGTAGCCGCCGTTCGGAACACCCGGCGCGCGATATCCTGCGAGGACGGCCTCGACCGACGCGGCCTCGATACGGGCATCGACGCCGAGCATGCCCTGGAGGATCGCGGCGACCGCACGCCGCAGCAGGGGAACGGGCGCTTCGCCGAACGGCGGCTGCAGCACGCACCCTTCTGCCGGCGAATCGGGAACGACCCATTCCACCGCGGATTCGATGAGCGCCTGCGCCTGCGCCTGCAGCATGTCGTCCTCGTCGGCAATCAGGTTCATCGTGCGCGTAAGCGTCGCCAGCAGGTGAGGGTTGCGCTCCTTCGCGCGCGGGACGATCTCGTGGCGCACGAACGCGCGAAACCGGTCGGTGTGCGCGTTGGTGGCGTCCTCCCGCCAAAGCGAACCCTCGCCATCGCGCACGACCGGCAACCCGGCATCGGCGCGTTCGTGCAGGTAGTCGCGCAACTCCTGCCGCCCCGCATCCAGCAGCGGGCGGCACACGCGTCCGTTGCGATAGCGCATCGAACGGAACCCGCCGGGGCCCGTGCCCACGATGGAGCGCATGTAGAAGCTCTCGACGCGATCGTCGGCGGTGTGCGCCGTGAAGATGCGCCCCTCGGCGATGGGGACGGCGGCACGGCGGCATAGCTCCGCCAACGCCTCGTCGGCGGCGCGGTAGCGCTCGCGTCGCGCGACCGCCTCGACGTTGCCGCCCTCCTCCTTCGCGATGGCCCCCACGTCGATGGACCGCGAAAACAGCGGGATCCCCAAAAGCAAGGCGAGCCGCCGCACGAACGCCTCATCCGCATCGGCATCGGCGCCGCGTAGCCGATGGTTCACATGGAGGATGCCCAGCGGCCCCAGCGCGCCGCGTTCATGCAGGTCGGCAGCCAAGTACGCCAGCGCCGTGGAGTCGGATCCCCCGGACACCATCAGCAGCACCGGCGCTTGGGGGCCGGCAAGCCCCCGCTCGATGATGCAGCGCTCCATGCTCTCCAAAACTTCCACGCGAACCCCTCCCTCGCAGACGCGACAGGCGGCATCTCTCCCGCCGCATCGAGACCGGCTATTCCCCAGCGAACAGCGGCGTCGACAGATAGCGCTCGCCGGTGTCGACCGCGAAGGTGACGATGGTCGCACCGCGCGCCTCGGGATGCTCCGCCACCAGCTTGCGCACGCCCGCGACGTTGGCGCCCGACGAGATGCCCACCAGCAGGCCCTCGCGCTGCGCCATCAAGCGCGCCTCGGCGTAGGCGTCCTGCGTGGGAACGGCAAGCGCCCCATCGAGCACGTCGAGGTCGAGCGCGGCGGGCACGAAGTTGGCGCCGATGCCCTGGATGCCGTGCGACGACGGCGTGATCGGCTCGCCCGCGAGCGTCTGTCCGATGATGGGGCTCTCAGCCGGCTCGACCGCATAGAAGCGTGTGGGCGCGCCGGCTTTGCGCAGGTGGTGCGCCGTGCCGGAGATGGTGCCGCCCGTCCCCGCCCCGGCGATCACGAAGTCGGGGAAACGCCCCAGCTGCTCGACGATCTCAGGTCCGGTGGTCAACTCGTGCGCCAGCGGATTGTCGGGATTGCCGAACTGATCGGGGATCCACGCATCGGACGCCTCCGCCGCGATGCGCTCCGCCTCGGCGACCGCGCCCGCCATGCCCTCGGCGGCCGGTGTCAGCACCAACCGCGCGCCGTAGGCGGCCAGCAGCATCCGGCGTTCGCGGCTCATCGACTCGGGCATCGTCAGAACGACCTCGTACCCGCGAGCCGCCCCGATCATCGCCAGAGCGACGCCGGTGTTTCCGCTGGTGGGCTCGACAATCACGGTGCGACCGGGAATGATATCGCCACGCTCTTCGGCACGGTCGACCATGCTGCGCGCAGCACGATCCTTGATCGACCCTCCTGGATTGCCCGCCTCGTACTTGACGAACACCTCCGCCCCGATCTCCTCGGACAGCGCCTCCAGCCGTACCAGGGGCGTGCCTCCCACGATACGGGAAACCTCATCGATGCCAGCCACTCAATCCACCTTTCTTCACGTTGCAACCGCATTCTGCTCTCGCTGCCATAGAGCGCCTCCGTCACCCTTGCCCCAACCTCATCGGCCTATTCCGCACCGGGCAGGCTTTCCATCCTTGCAAGAGGCTTTAGATAGTTCTTCTTAAGATTGCGCACTCCGCCGAAAAACTCCTGCTCCGACTTGGAAAGCGAGTTTTCATCGACCTTCACCGAAAGCAATTCTAGAGTGCAAATCATGTCAGCTGCTTGAAACAAGCGATAGTCAGACGGACGGACGCGTCGCACCTCCGCCTCCAGCAAAGTATTCAGCACCGTGTTGATTATGGTGGCGATTTCCTTCTGACCGCCATCGTAATACACCACAACACGATCGAAAGACTGGAAATACGTGAAACTCTCCCTCACATAGGAGCCAATCTCGCGCGACATACGCGAGATGAGAGCATCGTGATTGCCCCGAAACTCACGTTTGCGGAAGACGAAAGTCTTGAAACCTATCCGCACGCGGCGCATGAAGTTGAATTGCGCCCGAAATAGTTTTTTGCGCGCATTCAAATCAAGAGCGGCATAATCGCCTTCGCGTCGCACGAGCGGACCGGCATGCACGGCATGGTTACTGGGAAACCCATATTCGCAGACATGCCTTTCGAGATACTCTATCTCGTCGGCAATGGAATCCGCTTGATTATGGAACACGAGCGTGATCAGGTAGTACGGAGCATGAGGCTCATAGGGGCCGAAGTCCCCGCTCTCGTCTACGAAGATGCTCAGCTCGCGCATGCATAGCCCCTAGATACAAAAGTGGCGGGGTATTATCCCCGCCTTTGGGTGGACCAGGGCCTTTCGGCCAGCCCAGAATCTACATCTTTTATAGCACAGAGAATATCACCTGTCCAGCAACGCAACCGTCTCCACGTGGTCCGTGTGCGGGAACATGTCCACCGGCTGCACGACGCGCAGCCGATAGCCGCGGTCGCGCAGCAGACGGCAATCTCGCACCTGCGTCTCCGGGTTGCACGAGATGTACACCACGCGCGCCGGCGCAAACTCCGCCAGCGCGTCGACGAACTCCTCGCTCGACCCCGCGCGCGGCGGGTCCATCAGCACCACGTCGGCCCGTTCGCCGTCGGCAGCGAGCCGGCGCATGAACTCGCCCGCGTCCGCCGCGACGAACCGGGCGTTCTCAATCCCGTTGTGCCGCGCGTTCTGGCGCGCGTCACGGATGGCGCTTTCCACGCTGTCCACGCCGACGACCTCGCCCGCGCCGCGCGCCGCCGCCACCAGGCCGATCGTGCCCGTGCCGCAGTACGCGTCGATGGCGCGCTCGCCTCCCGAAAGCGCCGCCAAATCGACCGCCGTGTCGTACAGCACCTCGGTCTGCACGGCGTTCACCTGGTAGAACGACTGCGACGAGATGCGGAAGCTCAACCCGCACAGCTTGTCCAGGATGAATCCGGGGCCGTACAGGCGCTGCTCGCGCTCGCCCAAGATGACGTTGGTCTGACGCGTGTTCACATTCTGCACGACCGTCGTGATGAAGGGGCAGCGTTTGACGAGCTCGCGGCAGAACGCGCGCGAGGCGGGGAACTCCGCGCCGTTGGTCACAAGCGTCACCAGCACCTCGCCGCTCGTGTGCCCCACGCGCACGACGGCATGGCGCAGGAAGCCCGCTCCGGTGTCCTCGTTGTAGGGCTGGATGCCGAACTTCGGCATGAGCTGGCGGATCGTCAGGATGGCGCGCTTGGCCTGCTCGTTTTCCACCAGGCACTCGTCGGTGGGCACGATGCGGTGGGTGCCCGCCGCGTACATGCCGCACAGGATCTCGTAGCGCGGCGCGCCCTTGCGCGACGCCGCCCCGTCGCGATCGCCGCGTGCCCGGCGGCCGTCCTTGCCGTAGCGGCAGCCTTTGCCGGAGCCGCCCTTGCCGCCCGCAGCGTCGCCAAGCCGCCTGCCCTGCGCGTAGGGCGAGATAACCTTGTTGCGATAGTGGTACGGATGCTCCATCCCCAGAATCGGACGCACCTCGGCCCCGTCGAATTCCGCGAACAGCTCGCGCATGCGCTCGTCCTTGCGCGCCAGCTGCCCCCCGTAGGGTTCGTCGACATGCTGGCAGGCGCCGCATTCTCGGGCGTGGGGGCAGCGCAAAGCGGAGGTCATTTCTTCGCCTATCTTCCGGGGGCAATCTCGCACACCAGTATAAACGTCCGGCGGCGAAGCGCGAAAGGCGCCGGCAACGAAACGGCAACGGAAGCCATCGACGCCCGCGCCCATGCTAGAGTAAGGGGAGTCGAAATTGAAAGGATCCCCGTGGACTTCATCATTCGCTGGCTCATCACGGCAATCGCGGTCGGCGCGGCGGTGTGGCTCGTGCCGGGCATCGACGTGTTCGGCGCCGAAGCATGGGTCGCGGTCGCGCTGGTCGGCCTGATCCTGTCGCTCATCAACATCAGCATCAAGCCCATCGCGCAGGCGCTCAGCCTTCCCATCACGTGCCTGACGCTGGGCATCTTCTACCTAGTGGTGAACACCGCCATGCTCTATCTTGCCGCATGGATTGCCGAGGGCATCTTCGACGTCTACCTGCACATCGCCAACTTCGGCAGCGCGTTCGTCGCCGCCATCGTCGTGAGCATCGTCTCGGCGATCGTCAACTCGCTCATCGGCAACGAGAACACGCGATAGGCATCGGCACGCGAGCCGCCGCCCCGCCTCCTCTGTCGCGCAAAAATGGCCGCGCCCGCCACCTCCTCGAGGAAGCGGCAGGCACGGCCATGTCGAACAAAACGGGCGCGATCGCCCCGTCGAAGCGCGGCGCCCCTACAGCGCCAGGCGGTAGATCTCCCGGGCGTCGTCCATCGTCAGCTTCTTGAAGCTGCCGAACACCTCGCCCTTGTTGGCGCGCAGCGTGGGGATCATCTTCTCGATGTCGTCCTCGTGCACGTCCAGCTCGGCGAGCGTGGTCGGCATGCCCAGCGACGCGAAGAAGGCGCGCGTCTCGTCGATCGCCGAAAGCGCATCGGCTTCCAGATCGCCCGTGGTCGCAAGCCCGAACACCTCGCGGCCGTACTGCGCGAAGCGGGCAGGGTTCGCGTCGTAGACGTATTCCATCCACGCGGGGAACATCACGGCCAGCCCGGCACCGTGCGTGATGGCGGGGTTCAGCGCGGACAGCTCGTGCTCCAGCCCGTGGGTCGCCCAGTCCTCGTGGCGGCCGACGCCCGCAAGCCCCTGATGGCACAGCATGCCCGCCCACATGATGTTGGCGCGCGCGTCGTAATCTTCCGGATCCACCAGCACGCGCGGAGCCTCGGCGCGCACGGTGCGCATGAGCGACAGGTTCAGATTGTCGGTGACGGGCACGGCGCCCACGTCGTCGAAGAAGCGCTCCAGCAGGTGCGCGAACATGTCGGTGATGCCCGCGGCCGTCTGGTACTCGGGCAGCGTGAACGTGAGCTCAGGGTTCATGAACGCCAGCTGCGGGCGCTGGAAGTCGTTGCCGTAGCCCGATTTGCGCTGCAGCTCGTCGTTGCTGATGACGGTGTTCTTGGAGGCCTCGCTGCCGGCGGCGGGGATGGTCAGCACCACGGCGATGGGCAGCACATGGGGGTTCGGCCGCTTGGTCTCGAACAGCTCCCACACATCCTCCTCGATGCAGGCGCCGTTGGCGATGGCCTTGGCCGAGTCGATGACGCTGCCGCCGCCCACGGCAAGGATCCAATCGACGCCCTCGCGCTTGCACAGCGCCACGCCCTCGCGCACGAGCGTGATCTCCGGGTTCGGCCGCACGCCGCCCAGCTCCACGCATTCGATGCCCGCCGCGTCCAGCGACGCCTTCACGCGGTCGATGAGGCCGCTCTTGACGGCGCTCGACCCGCCGAAATGCAGCAGCACCCGCTTCGCCCCGCGCTCGGCGAGCTTGGCGCCCACCTGCTCCTCGGCGCCACGCCCGAACACGAAACGGGTGGGCGATACGAATTCGAAGTTCTCCATTCCCCGTCCTTCCGCCGTCGGTTTTCCCATACCCGTCCAGTATACGGAATGGGGGAAGGGCGGGCTGCTCTTTCTCGCCGCAAGGCGGCCCGCCCCGCCGAGGGGACCCTGCCGGCGCTTTCATACGGAACGCAGGGGCGCCGGAGGCCGTCGGATCCCTCCCGCATTCTGACGAAGCCCTTACATATCGGTAAAGTTCGGGTTCGGATGCGGGCTTGCTCCAGCGCACTATAGTAGAATTAAGCATACAAGCTCGACGGCAGCTTCGCCTAAGGAAGGTTCGGAAGGCTTCGCCCAAGCAAACACAGGGACTCGGCTTGTTTGCGCAAAGCCGGGCGGGGATCCCGCCCGCCGCCGGGGAGATCGGCGGTTTCCCGAGAGAAAGGTGTTCTCATGCAGACCTCGCGCTCCAAAACCATTCGCGGCCTGAGCATCGCGGTGGTGATACTGTCCGCCATCAGCATCGTGGGATCGCTGTTCTGCCTCGTTTTCCTGGGGGTCGGCGGCGTCGCCCTCTCCGACCCCGAGCTGCAGGGAATGGTCGATTCCGCTATCTACGTCGATCCCGAGTCTGCCGCCGAGATGGAGCGGCTCAACCTCGACTCCAGCGACGTCATGGGCATGATGGGCGTCCTCCTCGGGCTCGGCAGCGCCTACATCATCTGGGCGATCATCTGCTCCATCGTCTCGCTGATCGCCGGCATCATGGGCATCCGCAACTGCGACAAGGTCGAAAAGCTGGGCGGCACCTTCGGTTGGGCGATCGCCGGCGCGGTCGTGTCGTTCCTCTACGGCAACATCATCACGTGCGTCCTGCTGGTCATCTCCGCCGTGTGCATCAGCCGCGACCGCAAGGCGGCGACCGCCATCCCCTACGGCCAGCCCGCCGCCTACACCCAGATGAACCAGCCCTACTACGGCGCCCCGCAGCAACCCTACGCCGGCCAGCCGCAGCAGCCCTACGCCGCGCAGCCCGGCCAGCCCTACGGCGCCCAGCCTGCACAGGCCCCGTACTACGGCCAGCAGCCGATGCAGGCCCAGGCGCAGCCCCAGCAGTTCCAGCCCCAACAGCCCGCCGCGGCCCAGCAGCCGGCGCAGGCCCAGACGGCCGAGCCCCAGCCGCAACCCATCGAGCCCCAGCCGCAACCCGTCGAGCCGCAGGCTGCCGAACCGCAGGCCGAGCAGCCCGAGCAGCCGCAGGCTGCCGACGAGCAGGGCAAGCAGCAGTAGCCCCGAAGCTCCCCTGACGCAGAAAAAGGGCCGCGGCTCATGCGAGCGAGCCGCGGCCCTTTCCTTTGCCGGGAAATCCGTCTGCGCGACCGTCCGGCCTACGCAGTCGCCAGCGGCGAGGGCGTGGCGTAGGTGCGCGCTGCGCACTCCTGGTCCAGATCGTAGAGCGCCTTGGCGTCGGAGCCGAACAGCTTCATGCGTGTGACCATGGTGTCGGCGGTGTCTTCCTCCTCCATCTGCTCTTCGATGAACCAGTCCAGGAACTTGCACGTGCGGTAGTCCTTGGCCTCCTGCGCCGCCGCGTAGATGTCGTTGATGAGGCTAGTCACGTATTTCTCGTGCTCCAGCGCAGCCTCGAGCGGCTCCAGATGGGTGGAGAACACCTTGTCGGGGGCGTCGATGGCCGAAAGCTTCACCTTGCAGCCGTTGTCGTGCAGGTAGTTGCGGAAGATCAGCGCATGGTCGCGCTCCTCCTGCGCCTGGATCTCGTACCAGTTGGCGAAACCCTCCAAGCCCTCCTCCTCGTAGTAGTCCGCGAAGGACAGGTAGAGGTAGGCGGAGTAGAGCTCCTTGTTGATCTGGTCGTTCAGCAGTTCGTAGACTTTCGCGTCCATGGGCGTCTCCTTCTCGACGAAGCCAAGCGGTCGCGCCCATCATAGCGCATCGCGGGCCCGTCGGACGGGTCAGCCTTCCTGGAGCAGCTCCCTTGCCATGTCATCTTGGCGGGACACACCGTTTTTCATGAGCAGCGTCACGCGCGTGCCCTGGCCCAGCTGGCTTTCCACGTCCATGCGCGAGCCCTCGCCGAAGTATCCCAGCACGCGATCGTGGACGTTCTTCACCGCGATGCCCAAGCCCTGCCCGGATGCGGGATGCAGGATGTTCTGCCGCGCCTCCTCGGTCATGCCCACGCCGTCATCGGCGACGCCGATGACGATATCGTCGCCGTCGATGCGCCCGATGACCGTGATGACCAGCTTGCCCTCGGCGGGCATGGCGTGCCGCACCGCGTTCTCGACCAGGGGCTGGATGAGGAACGGGGGCACCAGCATGCCGTTCACGCGCTCGTCGATGTTCTCGTGCAGCTCCACGCGGTCGGAGCCGAAGCGCGCGACCTCGAACGTGAAGTAGCGGCGGGTCTGCTCCATCTCGCGCTCGAACAGGATCAGGTCCGCGGAGTCCTCCAGCGTGCGACGGTAGAACACCGCGAACTCGCGCAGCAGCACGCGCGCGCGGGCGGGATCGGTGCGCACCAAAGAGGCGATGGTGTTAATGGTGTTGAACAGGAAATGCGGGTTGATCTGGCTTTGCAGCGCCTTCAGCTCCATGCTGGCGGCAAGCTTCTTCTGCTCCTCCAGCGCGGACGCCGCCATCTGGGTGGACAGCAGCCGCCCGAAGCCCTCGGCTATCGACTTCTGCGTCTCGCTGATGTCGCGCGCATGCCGGTAGTAGAACTTCAGCGTGCCGGTGATGCTGCCGCTCACCACCAGCGGCACGATGATGGCGCCCTGGATGGTGGATCCCGGCTGGAACCCGATGTCCTCGGACGTGCGCAGGATGCGCATCTTGCCGTCGGCGATGGTCGCGTGGGTGGCGTGCGTGCGGATGATGCTGCCGGAAGGGTTCTCCGCCTCGAGGAAGCCCGCGTACCCCAGGATCGACTCACGGTCGGTGATCGCCACGGCGATGCCCGCCGTCGAGGGGAGCAGCAGGCCGCAGATGCTCTGCGCGGCCTCGCTGGTCATGCCGTCCTTCATGCAGTCGAGCGTCTGGCTTGCCAAGCGCAGCATGTTGTCGGACTGGCGCGCGCGCACCGAATCGGGGTCCATCAGCAGGCGGATCACCGCGACCAGCGAGGCGGTGAACACCAGGCCGGCCACCACCATGACGCCGATGTTGCTGCTGGGCGCCGCAAGCGTCCAGACCAGGACCATGCCGGACAGCACCACCAGCGTGAACATGAGCATTTCCAAGTTGAAGAAGCGGGGCATCTCCGAACGCTCTTCGGTCGTCCTCGTCTCGGCTTTCATGCGCTCCCCCTCCGTCTCTCCCGCGAACGTGGAAAAGGGACGGTCCCTTTCCCACATCCCGCTAGGCGAAGAACTCGTTGAGGAACAGTATAGCCGCAGCGATGATCAGGAACCCGCCGAAGATGAACCGCAGGGCTCGTTCGGGCACGATCTTGACCAGACGCGCCCCCAGGATGGCGCCGGGAATCGACCCGACGGCGACCGAAAGGCCCAAAAGGTAGTCGATGTTGCCCACCAGGGCGTTCTCTACGGTGCCGGGGATTGCGAGGATGAGGATCGCGATGAGGGAGGTGCCCGAGGCCAGCTTCATGGGAATGCCGAGGAGCGTCAGCATGAGCGGCACCATGATGAAGCCGCCGCCGACGCCGACATAGCCCGACCCCAGGCCCGCGCCCAACCCGATGGCGGCGCCGATGAGGAGCTGCTTCTTAGCCAGCTGGGGGATGGCGGCCTCCTCGGAGGCGCGACGCCCCTCGCCGCCGTCCGAGGAGACCGTCGCCGCATCGGCTGGCGCCTGCGCGGCGCCGTCCGATTCCTCCTTCCAGCGGGCGGACGGAGCCTTGATCGCCTTGCGCAGCATGTTCACGGCGGAGTAGCCGATGATCAGCGCGGCCGCAAGCATGACCAGCCACGCGGGCGAGATGCCGGCGAGCCACACGCCCACGGGCGAGGTGATGGCGCCCCCCAGCCCCATGGCGAGCCCCAGCTTCGGGACGCACGTCTTCCCCTTGATGTGCGAGACCGCCCCGGAGATCGACGTGGGGATGATCGTGAACAGCGACGTCGCCGTGGACATGAGCGGGCTCAGCCCGAACGCGAGGCGGAACACCGGCACCATGATGGTGCCGCCGCCGATGCCCAGAAGCCCCGACAGCACGCCGATGCCCACGCCCACCAGGATGGGGAGCCCGAATGCCAGGAGCAGGTCCATCGCTTCCAACTATGCCTTCCTTTCGAAATCCGCAGACGGGACGGGACATGCCCTTTCCGCCTAGGCGAAAAACTCGCGGGCCTTGCGGCCCGCGATCGGTCTACTCCTCGATGTTCAGGTGGATCTCGGCGGTCATGCCAGGATCGATCCCGCGCCCGCCGCCGGCGACCGCCGCCTCGGGCGCCGCCGCATCGCGAGCGGCAGGTGCGGCCTCGGCGGGAACCTCCTCCTGGCGCGGCGCCCCCACGGCGGCGTAGCGCTGGGTCACCGACTGCACCAGGGCCGCCCTCAGCACCTGATCGCCCTCCAAGCGCGCCATCAGCTCGGGCCAGACGAACTGGAACTCGAAGTACTTCGAGCAGTTGCGCTCGGCGTAGGTCGCCGCCTCGCCCGCCGCGGCTTTCGCCGCCTTGCGGTAGCCCGCCTTGTCGGGCCGCCCGAAGCTTCTGAGCAGGGCCGTCAGCCTGACGCGGCGGCGGATGCCCGGCTTCAGGAACGGCCCCGGATACGGCTCGAGCGAATCGGGCTTCACCTGCATCAGGTCGATTTGCGTACGGCTGTACTCCATCTTGCGGAACTCGTAGAGCCAGCGGAAGATGTCCTGGAGGAAACGCGTCCCCTCGCTCTCCGTCGCCGGCGGCAGGTGGCGCAGGTTCCATTGGTTGTCGAACCACACGTCGGAGCCGTACATGCGCAGGTTCAGCAGGTAGTCCAGGTCCTCGCCGCGCGCGATCCACGGGTCGAACGACGAGCGCATGAACGCCGCCTTGTGGATGGCGAGGCAGCCGCCGCACACGTGGTTGCTGCGCGAAAGCCGCGGCCCCTTCATGGCGTTCGAGATCCAGGCGTTGAACGCCTTGCCCTGCTGCCAGAAATGGTTGTACCACTTGTCCTGGCTCTTGGAGAGGAACGACCCTTCGGAGTTGAAGTAGTAGCCCGTCTTGGCGAGGATGGGGATGCCCTTCTTGGTGAGCTTGCCCAGCCCGTACATCGCCTTCTGGAGGAACTGGGGATCGTCCACCACCTCGTCGTCGTCGAGGAACACCACGGAATCGAAGCCCAGCGTGTTGGCTATCGCCAGCCCGAAGTTCCGGATGGCGCCGTAGCTGGAGAGGCCGATCTCCCGGCCGAGCTTGCCCATGCCCAGCTGCTCGAGGCGCTGCTGCAGGATGGCCTGCTCGGAAGCGCCCATCACCGCGATGGACAGCTGCGGGAAGCGCGCCGCCGTCTGCTGGATCTTATCGGCCGCCTGCGCCTCGATGGACGGCTCGCTGACGACCAGCAGGACGATCTGGCCGATGCCCTGGGCTCCCACGAGGGACTCCAGAAGGCGCGGCAGCTCGCCTTGCTGCGACAGGGGCGTCATGTGGTCGTAGGTGGACAGCACGCCGCCGCCTTCGCGGCGGCGACGGGCGGAAACATAGGTGGGCACGACGATGACGGGGTTCATGCGCATCCTTCGGCTCGGGTACACGACGGGGGAAGCTCGCAGACGCCCGCGCCGCGGGCGCGCATCGGCGCTTCCTTGCACAGCCTTTCATTGTAACGATTAGTCAACGGTTCTTCGCTTAAACCATCGAAAGACCAGCTCTGCGCAGCTTTCCCGCGGTCCGCGCCAACACTCGGCGCACCGAAGGCCAAGGGCGGCTAGCGCGAAAGCCGCTGCGCGATGCCGGAGCGCTTCAGAGCGGCGAGCAGCGGCATGCCCAGCACGTACATCACCAGCGCCTCGCCGATGCCGGTCGCCACGAGGCCGAACAGGTACATGGGGACGTAGGCGCCGTCGAGCGCGATGCCGGTGAACGGGATGGTGTAGAAGCCCATGCCCTGCAGGAGCAGCGGAAGGTACGCCGGGACGATGAGCGCGTTGGCGATCACCGGGCCCAGCAGGGCGATGCGGGGACGCTCGCGCATCTTCCAGCACCACAGCGCGCCCAGGAACGTCGCCAAGCTGCCGAACACGACATCGAGCAGCCCCAAGGCGCCGGTGCCGTTCACCGCCAGCGCGATGAGGTTGGCCAAGGCGCAGCCCAGCGTCAGGCCGGGCACCGCCGCGGGCGTGAGCACGGCCAGCACGCACACCGCCTCCGAGATGCGGAACTGCACGGGCCCCCACGCCAGGCCCTGCAAGGCGAGCAGCGCCACGAGGGTCGCCGCCGCATAGACGGCCGCGATCATGCCCGTATGGGCTATGCGGATGGTGCGCTGGGTGGCGGGGGCGCCCAACGAGGGCGCGGTGGCAGAATCCTTCTGCATGACGATCTCCTTTCCGCACGGCTATCGCCGCGGGCCATGGGCAACTGGTGTTCCGCGAATGCAGGGCCCAACGATGCAGACGCGCAGCAGGCGGCGCCGGATCCGCGCGTCGGACGCCGCGTTTCTTGCGGTTCGGCCCGACAGCGCGGAAAGGGAAGCGCCCCATGCCGTTGCGCAGTATAGCAGAAGGAATGGGCGGAGGAAGGGCGATCGACGCCTGCGCCGTTTAGCGGACCCTGCCCCGAGCCCCGCCCTTGCGCGCGCCGGGGCGGGGGCGGCCCTTGCCGCCCTTCGAGCCGGGGCGCGGGCTGCCGCCGGCGCGTCGGGTCGATGCCTTCTCGCCGCGGGCGCGGCGCGCCTCCTCGCGGCGGCGGCCCCCTTCCTGCACCTCGCCGCGCAGCTCCTGGTACGACGCGAACCTCTCGGGGGAAACCTCGCCCGCCTCCACCGCCGCGCGCACGGCGCAGCCGGGCTCGTCCTCGTGGCGGCAATCGCGGAACCGGCACCGCGCCGCAAGCTGCTCGATGTCGGGGAACGCCGCGCCGATGCCCGCATCCGCATCCCACAGCCCCAAGCCGCGCACTCCCGGCATGTCGACGATCCTGCCGCCTCCGGGAAGGTCGACGATCTCGCGGCTCACCGTGGTGTGGCGCCCCTTGCCGTCGCTTTCGCGCACGTCGCCCGTCTCCTGCAGGCGCTCCCCCGCCAGCAGGTTGACCAGGCTCGACTTCCCCACGCCGCTCTTGCCGATCAGGACCGCCGTGGATCCGTCGCCGATGAGGCGGCGCACCGCCTCGACGCTTGCGGGATCCTCCGCCGACACCACCAGCGTGTCGACGTCGCCGGCGATGGCCTCGACCTTTTTCCTGACGGAGCGGACCTGCCCGTCGCTCTCGGCGAGATCCGCCTTGGTCAGGATGACCGTCACCTGCGCCCCGGTCTCGTGCGCCAAAACCAGCTCGCGCTCCAAGCGCTTCAGGTTCACGTCCGCCAGCGGCTGCGCCACGAAGACGCGGTCGAAGTTGGCGGCGAGGACCTGCGGGAGCGCGCGTTCGGTGGGGTCCTTCCTGACGAATTCGCACGAGCGGGGCTCGATGGCGTCGATGATGCCCTTGTCGTGGCCGTCGGGGACCGACACCTCCACGTAGTCGCCGATCACCGCCCGCGAATAGGAGCCCTTGACCAGCGCCGTGGCGTGCTCGCAGCGGACCGTCCCGCCATCGTCCAAGCGCACCAGCGGGAATCCCCGATCCAGCTTGACGACCTGCCCCCTCATCGCTGCCGTTCCCGCAGGAAGTAGAACACGCCCATCAGGGCGAAGCCCACCGCCACCATGACGATGCCGGGGACGAATGACATGGGCTTGAAAACGTCGGGGTGGTGCGAGCTCTGGTCGACCACCGACACCACCTCCGCATGGATGTCGGTGACGCCGTCGTGCTCGGCGCATACCAGATGGAACGTGCCGCGCACCTGCAGCGTCGTGCCCACGGTGCCGTAGCGGCCGAACTCGTCGATGCGGGAGGCCTGGGTCTCGGTCATGTAGACGGAGATGGAGTTGACGACGCCCTGCTCCTCCGCCGAAATGGAGACCCATCGATGGCTTCCGTCGAGATCGACGTTGATCGCGTCGCCGGTGGCCTCGCCCACGATCTGGACCGTCTGGTTGTCATAGTAGGTGTCGGCGCTGTTCAACGCGGAGATGGGTGTGTCGTAGATGAACGAGCTGTCGGGGCGCTGCTGGGGGTTCACTAGGTTCTCGTCGTCGCCCAGCGCCCACGCCTGCCCCGAAGCGCACAGGGCAGCGGCGAGCGCCGCCGCCATCGCGGCTGCAGCCAGCAGCATGCGCACGGCGAAGCCGCCTGCAGCCCGCCCGTTCGAGACGATGCCCGGTCGTCGCGCCATCAGAAGTCCTCCCGCACCCTCTTGCGGTGCAGCAGCCTCCGGGGAAGCACGGACACCGCCACCTCCACGAGCAGCGCCAGCAGCGTGACGAACTCCAGACGGCCGGCCCACATCTCGAAGATGTAGAACAACTCCAGGGTGATGGGCATGTCGGGCGCGACCAGCCCCGACGTGATGCCACCGTTGGACGCCATCGCCACCGACTCGAAGATGGCCTGCATGGCGTCGTAGCCGTGCGCGATGCCCACCAGCGCGCCGATGGTGTAGGTGGACACGTACAGCACGAACACCGTCATGGCTTCCTTCACGATGTCGGGCGACACGCGGCGGCGGCCCAGTCGGTAATACGTCACGGCGACGCGGGCGGAATCGGGGGCGAGCGCCTCCTTGATGGTGGAGACGATGGACTTCGCCATGATGCCCATGCGCAGGAGCTTCAAGCCGCCCGTGGTGGACCCGGCGCTGCCGCCGACGGCCATCAGCACCGCCAGCGCGATGAACGCGCCGGACGAGAACACGCCCACCAGCTGGTTGGACGTGATGTTCTGGAAGCCCGTGGTGGAGAACGACGACACCACCATGAACACGCCGCGGCGCAGCATGGTGGGCAGGTCGCTGAACGCGAGGCTGACCGACAGCGACGCCGCCATGACGCAGGTGGCCACCGAAAGCCAGATGAGCAGCGTGCGCACCTCGATGTCGCGGAAGAACGCCGTGATGCGCCCCTTGCGCAGGTCGGCGTGGAGCGTGAAGCTGATGGACCCCGCCAGCATCAGCAGCATGAGGATCACCTCGAGCGGGAAGGAGTGGTAGTACATCACGCTTTGGCTCATGGGGGTGAAGCCGCCGGTCATGAACGCCGACACGGACAGGCACACCGAGTGGAACGCAGCGCGCACCGGCTCGATGCCCGCGAACATCAGGATGATGGAGAGCAGGAACGTCGCGCCGACGATGAAAGCCAGCGCGAACTTCGCGATGAACTGCGTGGTCTGCACCACGTTGGGGACAAGGTGGTCGCTGCGCCCTTCCGAGGAGTAGAGGCTGGCGCCGGCGCGCTTGCCGAACAGCCCCAGCGACAAGGCGACGACGATCAAGCCCAAGCCGCCCAGAAGCGTCATCATGAAGCGCCAGATGTTGTCGGCGTAGGAGAGGTGGTCGAGGTCGACCGTCAGGCTGGCGCCGGTGGTGGTGAGACCCGACACCCCCTCGAACAACGCGTCGATGAAGCGGTTGTAGTGCCCCGAGAGGAACAGCGGGATGGCGGCGATGAACGCCAGCACGATCCATGCGAAACCCGTGACGGCGAGCGCCTGGCGGCGGGAGAGCCTCACGGGGTTCACCCGCAGAAGGCGCAGCGCGGACCCGAGCGTGAGGGACACGCCGACGGCCAGCAGGTAGTTCGCCGCAGGCTTCCATTCCTGGGCGACGAGGGCGACGACAAGGGGCACCGCCAAGGCCACCGACATGAACAGGATGAGCACGCCCAGGTAATGCCCGATGGTGCGAACGTCGTCGAGTGTGAACCGCTGCAACATATCCGGATGCCCGCCCTATGCCTTCTCCAGCACGATCAAAGCCGCAGCCCTACCCGACCAACGCCCTGGTCACGATGACGAGCGCCCACAGAAGAATCAGGAAGCAGATGAAGAAGAGCAGCACGATGAAATACGCCATGAGGGGCGAATCGCCTGCTTGCCGTATGTCCTTCCGCTTTTTCCGCATGGCGGTAGTCTACTACATCCGCCCATGACGGCGCGCGCAGATGCAGCCGCTCGGCGCCAACCGCGAAGCCCCGAAGAAACAAGAGGCCGCCCGGACGGCAAGGGGATCGTCCGGGCGGCCTCGCTTACGCGGCTGCCGGAGGGAATCGCAGCCACAAGGGGAAGGTTCCGTACGCTACAGCGGATAGGTGTAACCCAAGTAATGGAAGCGCGCGCCGCCGTACAGAACGCCCATCAAGCACGCCACGGTGCCGACGAGCAGGGCGCACAGCCATAGGTTGCCCGTCTTCTTGTAGATGAAGGTCGACCCTGCCGCCGCCACGGTCATGCCCACAGGCATGCCCCAGATGCGCTGAGTATCCAGGCCCATCGCCCAGATCAGATTGGTGTCCGCAGGGCTGCTGATGGTTTGCAGGTGCCACTTCACCGCAACGATGATGATCACCATGGTGGCCGCCACGACCACGTTCACGATGATGGCGATGATCAGGTCCTTGGTCTCGTTGCCCGTGGAAGGCAAACGCCGGATGACGTTCATGTCGATCGATAGGATCAGGAAGCAGATGATGAAGACCGCCAAGTAGTTCAGGAAATACGGGATCTTCTCGATAGGCATGTCCTTCACGCCGAAGAAGAACGAGTAGAAGTCGGTGCCCAGCACAACCGTCTGCAACTGAAGATACGACCATCCGATGGCGATAGTGATGGCGGCGACGCCCAGCGTGCGCAACACCATGCCGGCAATCGCCTTGGCTTTGGCACCTGCAGGGGCGGTGCTGTCATAGCCTTCGGGCGTCACGCCGAAATCGACGGGAGCAAGCCCCTTCTTCTTGCGCTCGGTGAGGACATAGACGGCCGAACCGATGATGCACACGATGGTCAGTCCGATGATGACGCCGAAGCCCATGTTCGAGTAGCCCATATCGAATCCGAGGCTCCATAGATTCTCGTAGTTGTTGCCGCCCACGGTACCGAACGCATCGGTCTTGATGACCAGATAGGGCGCGAGGATGCCGATGAGCGTCGCGATGACCAAACCCGTGCCGCGGAAACCGACATTGCGCGCAATCGGCCGACGCACCTTGGCGAACACCGGAACCTCCTCGATGAGCAGAAGCGCGGTAGCCATGAGGAAAGCGGCGAAGGCGAAGATGCCCGCAAGGCCCGTGTAGTCCTTGACCATCCACACTTGGTCAGCGGGATCAATGTAGTTCGGCACTGCGTCGCCGATCATGTCCTGGCCATACTCGACCAAGTGCTCGATGCACCCTTGGTCCACGAACGCGCCTTCGTGGATGCGCTGATCGTAAGTGAGCACAATTCCGTCGCCATCGGCGAACGATCCGTACACCTTGCCGGTTTCGATCTCAGTCATATCGGAGTTGCCGGTATGCGCCTGGAACACCTCCAGCACGCCTTCTTTCTCGGGAACCGTCTCAGGCGTATTGCCCATATCGTTGGTGCCGTACACGAAGGCGACGTTGCCCTTGTAATTGACAACCAAATCCCATAGCTCGGGATGGGCGTCGATGACCAGTTTGCGAGGCGATCCCGACGCCGAGAGGATGCCCTTGACATCGTTCTGCGCTCCGATGATGAGGGCCGCACCGCCGCCCATCGAGTGGCCGGATACCAGCACGTTGCCGGCATCAACGTACGAAAGCGAGGTCATGTAGTCGAAGAACAGATTCGACTCCTCGGTGATGCCGCGCACCGACCTCGCCCCAGTATCGGCACGCTGCCCGGGACCGCCGTTGAAATAACCTAGAGAGTCGCCCGCGCCGTACAGGTCGGGAACGACCACCACGAACCCGCGGCGGGAGAACTCCACCGCCCACGACTCCTGGTTGCGGGCGTTGCCGGAATTGCCGTGCAGCATGATGATGGCCGGCGCCGGCGTGCTGTCCGTCGCATTCGCCGGACGATACACCAAACCGCTGAACTTCGCGCCGTCGTTGCCGGAAAGGTTGATGCGCTCGATCTGCACGTTGCCCCATCCGGACACAACGCCCCAGTTCACCACGGAGCAAATCAGCATGACGGCCAACGTGACGCAGAATCCGACGCGGACGTTCTTACGTCGGCGCTTGCGCGCCTCGGGATGGTAGTAATCCTTACACAGCATATCGTCCATCCCGCGATCGCGCACGGCTTTAGCCAGCGCGCGAGTCGACGGCTCTTTCTTTCCCATATTCCACCTCCTAGTTGAACGCTTCGCATGCGCCTGGCTGCGCGAGAGCCGCCATCCCTTCGCGGCGCACGCCTTAAACGCGTTTTAGCAACTAGGGTCGAAACGCACATCGATCGAACGCGGGCAATGAGTGTAAATTACTAATCCTCGATTTATAACCCTTGCGATGAACAGGGAAAACGAAACAGGGTCACTTCATTGGGAATCAATCCGACTAGGAACGCAAGCCTACCGGGATCCGCTATCCAAGAGGGAGACGAGCTCCTTCCTTCCGCGGACGTCCAGCTTCGTATAGATGTGGTGAAGGTGGGCCTTGACCGTTCCTTCCGAGATGAACATATCGTGGGCGATCTCGATGTTCGATTTCCCTTGGGCGAGGAGATGGAAGACCTCCTTCTCACGATCGGTGAGGCTGTAAAGTTCCCCTAGGCTTCCGATGCGCGCTTTGACGTAGTCGACGGCAGCGTCGTCCGAAGAAGCCTTCTCGCCCCTAAATCGCCAGAAAGAGAAGAGGCTCTTCTCGGACATTAACAGCACGCTGGCAAGCACCACCATTACGATCGCCACCACGCTCACCAGCTCATAGCGATACGGCATCGCCATCGCCGCATTCAGGCCAGAACCGAGCCACACCCCCGCTGCGCGCATAAGCGATTGGGTTGCGCAGAGCACGCCGAACAACCACATGCCCGACGTCCCCGTGCTATAGGAGATGGTGCATACCATGAACAGCAGAAGCATCTCCATGGTAGCGAATCCCACGTTCACCACAATCGAAGCGAAACCGCCATAGGGGGATGAGGCCAGAAACACCAGCAGGAACCCTGCGACCATGAGAGGGAAGGCGAAACGGAGCAGAACGGAAACGTTGAACCTCCGATCGTTGATGAGCAGAAAGCAAACGACGATGAGGCTTGGCACGACGGCGGCATACCGAGCGTTCAGCAGGTCATCCCCCATCCTAGCGAACCCATAGGCGAAGGAATACGCCGCTATGAACGCGACGGCTTTATACGGCAGCAGGAACCTATCTTTCACCGAAGCGTTAGTAGATTCTCCGCCCGAGGCTTTTCCTCCCCCGCTCCCCTTCTGCCTTCCAGAACGGGAGGATCCGCTCTTCCCCGTGCGAACCGCCGCGAGAAAGCACACCAGCGAGAGAAGGGGCGCGCAGGCGAGCACGATGAAGACGCGGTAAAGGGCGTTGCCCTCCACGAGAAACACGAGGGCTTGGGAGACAAGAAGCGCAACCGCTCCGCACCACACGGCGCGAACAGGATTAAGCCGCGCGTACAGATCTATCCAAAGAGCGGATAGCAACGCCGTGGCGAACGATCCCAGCACCCCACCAGCAAATGCGATCGATTGGCTGTCAAGCGCCCGATAGTAGACGAGAGCGACTAGCAAGCTCGCGATAAGTTGGGAAGCAACGCCGACAGGAAGGGCAACCTTGCGTACCCTTTCGGAACCCAAGAAGAACACCGCCAACGCCACGAAGCAGGCGAATAGACCGACGAAGATCCCAAAAGAGGGCACGATCTGGCCCTTGTCGACTACGGCGAAAGGCACTTGGAACAAGGACGTGGACACGCGATGGAACGCAGAACCGTAAAACACGATGGGAATGGCAGCAATTGACTGATACACCGCCCCGAATCTGCCCACGGTCAACCTCGCTCCACTCTCGCCGGAAAACGGCGGAGACCCGCCAATCGCCTCGCGCCAATATACCTTCTTTACGTAGCATACTACGCGTTGCGCAATGTCGAACAAGCAAACGCAAACAGACGCTGCACTCGTCAACGGAAAGGCGAGAAAGACACGACATGGCAAGCGACAAAATCGCCTCGCATCGACTACGACCTCACTCCAGTTTGAGGGCCATGCGGGTGCTTCCAGGAAGCGGCGCGAAACCGAAATGCGCGTAGAACGACGCAGCAGCATCGTTGCTCGGATCGACTATAAGAGCCTTCGCACCCGCCAGCTGCGCCACCTTCGAAGCGTTCTGGATGGCATCGCGTAGAAGCGACGCGCCCAGCCCCTGCCCCTTGAAGCGTTCGTCCACACCCAGCATGCCAAGCAGCACTGCGGGAACCTGACCCGGAGCGTTTCGGACGAACCAACCTCCCGCCACGTCGGATCTGACAACAGAGTGCGCGCTCAGCGTATAGAACCCAGCTACCATGCCATCGCAATAAGAAGCGTAGATGACCGCGGTGCCGCGTTTGCGGGCATGCGCCGAGTACTTCTCCGCCCAGCCGTCGACGACATCATCGCCGCATTTGAAACCTTCGATGCCGACGCCGACGGCAAGCTGGACGGGTTTCGTGAAAACGCTCATTCCCAAACTGCCTTGCGGGAAAGCAGAGCTTGGGCTGCGACGGGCATGGGCGATTCGAGCATCTCGCAGAAGGCATCGAACGCCTCCGCCGACAGCACGGTGGAGGTGGCCTCGTCGATGTCGTGCTTTGCGCTGGCGTCAAGATGGGAGGTGGCCCATTGGGTCAGCGATTGACCGCGCAACGACGCAGCCCTCTCGTAGCTCAATCTCTGCGGTTTCGTAAGACGCAAGTCCATTCGATACTGCTTTTCGGCAACGGCCGCCATGCGCCACCCCTTTCCCGCTGCTGCATGCTCCTCTATGATACGTCACCTATTGTACGTTTATTTTCCGTACATATCAATAATACTTCATAGTGATTCGCCCTCACGTAAGATGGCAAAACGCTTCGGCTTGCTGGCTACGCCCGTTTCGGGCCGCCCGAACGACCAACGCACGCTTCGTCTTGGCGTCGCAACCCCGAATGAGAAGATCCGGCACCGTCCGCACCCCTCGATTAGATATCAGCAATATCGATCAATCAGCAATATCGATCATATCGCCGACATTTCCTTGGAAAAAAAGGAGAGGCCGGCAGCTTATCGCTGCCGGCCTCGGATCTTCCACTTAGCGAGTCAGCCTACTTCAGCAAATCATCCCAATCCGCATCCAGATCCAGCGGGGGCTCCACCTTGCAGTCGTAGTCGCCCTCGTCGTTGATGTCGATGAGCACGTGCGCGCGGTCGGACAGCTTGCCCTCGACGATCTTCTGGGCGATGCGGTCCACCACCTCGCGCTGGATCAGGCGCTTCAGCGGACGGGCTCCGTACACCGGGTCGAAGCCGTCGATGGCCAGATGCTCCAGCGCGGCGGGCGACACATCCAGCGTGACGCGACGGTCGGCCAAGCGCTTGCGCACGTCCTTCAGCTGCAGCTTCACGATAGGCTCCATCGCCTCGATCGACAGCCCGTTGAACGTGATCACGTCGTCGATGCGGTTGAGGAACTCGGGGCGGAACGTCGAGCGCAGCGCGTCCTGCACCTTGTTCGCCAGCTCGGCAAGGCGCTTGGCGCCCGTCTCGATGTCGCCTGAGGCGATGTCCTCCATCATCTTGCCCATGGACTGCTCGTTCTCCTGAGCGGCGTACTCGCGGATGTACTGGCTGCCCACGTTGGACGTCATGATGATGATGGCGTTCTTGAACGACACCAAACGACCCTGACCGTCCGTCAAGCGGCCGTCATCGAGTACCTGCAGCAAGATGTTGAAGACGTCGGGGTGAGCCTTCTCCACCTCATCGAGCAGGATGACGCTGTACGGACGACGACGCACGGCTTCGGTAAGCTGGCCGCCTTCGTCGTAACCGACGTATCCCGGAGGGGCGCCGATCAGGCGCTGCACGCTGAACTTCTCCATGTACTCGGACATGTCGATGCGCACCATGGCCTTCTCGCTGTCGAACAGGTATTCCGCCAGCGCCTTCGCCAGCTCCGTCTTGCCCACGCCAGTGGGACCGAGGAACAGGAAGCTGCCGATAGGCTTGTTCGGGTCGGACAGGCCTGCGCGGTTGCGGCGGATAGCGCCGGCGACCGCCGAGACGGCCTCGTCCTGGCCGATAACGCGCTCATGCAGCTTGTCCTCGAGGTCGACGAGCTTCTCCATCTCGCCCTGCATCATCTTGGACACGGGGATGCCGGTCCAGGTGGACACCACCTCGGCGATTTCCTCCTGCGACACCTCCTCCTTGAGAATCGCGCCGTCCTCTTGCTTGTCGTTCAGAGCCTGTTCGGCCTGCTCCAGCTTGCGCTGCAGCTCGGGGATGCGGCCGTAGCGAATCTCGGAGGCCTTCACCAAATCGCCTTCGCGGGTTGCGCGCTCCTCTTCGGTTTGCGCGGCTTCGAGGTCGGCTTTAAGCGTTTGGACGTCCTCGATGACGTCCTTTTCGTTTTGCCATTCGGCCTTGCGCTTCGACAATGCATCCTGAGCGTCGGCGATTTCCTTGCGCAGATGCTCAAGGCGTTCGCGGCTGACCTCGTCCGTCTCCTTCATAAGCGCCTGCTCCTCGATCTGCATCTGGGTGAGCTTGCGCTCCGCCAGATCGACCTCTTCGGGCATGCTGTCGATCTCGATGCGCAGACGGCTGGCTGCCTCGTCCATGAGGTCGATGGCCTTGTCGGGCAGGAAACGATCGGAGATGTAGCGGTTCGACAGCTCCGCGCAGGCGACGATGGCGGCATCGGTGATGCGCACGCCATGATGGATCTCGTACTTCTCCTTCAGGCCGCGAAGGATGGCGATGGTGTCCTCGACCGTGGGCTCGCTGACCATGACCGTCTGAAAACGACGCTCAAGAGCGGCATCCTTTTCGATGTACTTGCGATACTCATCGAGCGTGGTTGCGCCGATGGCATGCAGCTCGCCACGCGCCAGGGCCGGCTTGAGCATGTTGCCCGCATCCATGGAGCTATCGCCCGTGGAACCGGCGCCGACGATGGTGTGCAGCTCGTCGATGAACAGGATGATCTGGCCGTTCGACTCCTTGACCTCGCGCAGAACCGCCTTCAAGCGGTCCTCGAACTCGCCGCGGTACTTAGCGCCTGCGACCATGGCGCCCAGGTCGAGCGCGATGACGTCGTGGTCCTTCAAGCCGGACGGGACATCGCCGGCGACGATGCGCTGCGCCAGGCCTTCGACGATGGCGGTTTTGCCGACGCCGGGCTCGCCGATAAGCACGGGGTTGTTCTTCGTGCGGCGGCTGAGCACCTGGATGGTGCGGCGAATCTCCTCGGAACGGCCGATGACCGGGTCGAGCTTGCCCTCGCGCGCCTTCTGCGTAAGGTTCTGACCGTACTGGTTCAAGGCGTCGAGCTCAGGCTTGCTTTGCTGATCGGTGACGCGGGTGGAACCGCGCAGGGAGCTGTACGCCTCCTCAACGGTTTTCCCCGTGATGCCGAGGCCGTTGAGCACACGGCCGGCGTCGCCCTTGTCCTGAGCCAAGGCGATGAGCAGGTGCTCGGTGGTTGCGTAGCTGTCGCCCATGCGCTCGGCCGCCTTCACGGCGTTGTCGATGACCTTCATAAGGTTGTTGCTGGGCATGGCCATAGGCATGGTGGAGCCGCTGGCCTTCGGCATATCGGCGATGGCGGCGTCGACGTTTTGCGACAGCTGCGCCGGATCGGCGCCGATGCGCTTGATGATGGCGGACAGATTGTTCTCCGATGCGTCCAGCATGGCCTTGAGCAAGTGAATGGGCTCGATGGTGCTGGATTGCGCATCGCCGGCAACGCCCATCGAAGCCTGGAAGGCCTCCTGAGCGGTAACGGCAAGTTTATCTAATCTCATGCGAACCTCCTTTGAATCGGTTCAACGCATTTGTTTACAAAAGCGAGCTGGGACGACGGACGACGATCGCCGTGGGCGACTGCACGAGGGAGTTCACGCTTTCACGCGTTTCCAGCTCATGCACGCGATCGGCAAGGCGGCGGACCCGCTTGTGCAGGTCGTCGATTTCCTGATCGCGATCGACCAGACGGCCCTGCAGGTCGAGGATGCGGATGACCCCGGCGAGGTTGATGCCCTCGCCGGTGAGCTCGTTGATAAGGGACAGGCGCTCGATATCCGCCTGCGAGTACATGCGGGTATTGCCGCTGGTACGCTGGGGCGTAACCAGGCCCTTCTGCTCGTATGCTCGAAGGGTTTGAGGATGCACGCCTGCCAGCTCGGCAGCCACGCCGATCATGTACAGGGGCCGGTTGCGATCGTTCCATTCGGGCATGCTTACCAGCTCCTCACGTCATCGGGCGACGCCTCCAAGAACGCCTCCATGGCCTTTTGCTGCTGCGGGCTCATGGACTTGGGAACCTGCACTTTAATGGTGATCTTCAGGTCGCCGTTGCCGGAGCCCTTCACCTTCGTCGCCCCCTTGCCGCGAACCGACATGACCGTTTGGTCTTGGGTTCCGGCAGGCACCTTCACGCGCACCTTCGTGCCATCGGGAGCAGGCACCACGACGCTGGCGCCCAACGCGGCTTCCGCCACGTTGACGGGCACATCGATGAGCACATCGGCCCCATCGCGCTTGAAGTACGGATGATCCTGAATGCGGGTAGTGACCAGCAGGTCGCCGGCCTCACCGCCCGATTCACCAGGTGCGCCCTTGCCGCGGAAGCGCAAACGTCCGCCGTCGACAGCGCCCGCAGGAACCTTGACGGTAAGCGTTTCCGAATCGGCGCGACCGGGCACGCGAACGGTAACGCGCTTCTCCGTACCGGAAAACGCCTCTTCAAACGTGACATTTAGCGTGACGTTCATGTCCTGGCCCTTGCGCGGACGCGGTTGGCGGCCCGCAAAGCCGCTAGCGCCGGCGCCATTGAAATCCCAGTTCGAGCCGAATGCACCCTCGCCACGGCGGATGCTTTCGAGGATATCGGCCCAGCTGCCGAAACCACCTGCACCGGCGCCGCCGAAGATATCCTCGACGTTCACGGAGCCACCGCCCCATCCTCGGGGAATCTGATTCTCGTTCGCCGTGCCGTATTGGTCGTACAGCTTGCGCTTCTTATCGTCTGACAAGACCTCGTAGGCTTCGTTGATCTCCTTGAACTTGGCCTCGCTGCCACCCGCATCGGGGTGGTATTTGCGCGCTAGTTTGCGGAACGCCTTCTTGATCTCGTCGGTGGTCGCCGTGCGCGGAACGCCCAGCGTTTTGTAGTAATCCGGAGTAGCCGGCATGCGCTCCACCTTCCTTTCTTAAGTAAGCACGAGGGCGGACCATACCGCCCGCCCTCGCAAAAGCTATCTATTCGTCTTCGCTCTCGGGCTTGGGCCTCTTCGGACCGCCCGTGGTGACGGTGACCATTGCGGCTCGGAGAACCTTCGTCCCCATCTTGTAGCCCTTCTGGTACACCTCATGCACCGTCTCGTCCGGCACGGACGCATCGTCAACCGTGGCGACCGCCTGGCACTCGAGCGCATCGAAAGCCTGGCCGGCAGGGTTGATGACCTGCACGCCGCCGGTTTCCAGCACGTTCACGAACTTGCTGTGCACGGCCTTCACACCGTCGATCAAGCCGGCCTCGCCGTTCTTCTCGGCGTAGTCGATGGTGCGCTCGAAATCGTCGATGACGGGCAGCAGCTTCTCAACCAGCTTCTCACCGGCGCGGAGGCGCTCCTGCTCGCGCTGCTCCGCCGTACGACGACGGTACGTATCCCATTCGGCATGCAGGCGCAGGTATTTGTCCTGCCAGTCCTTCGCCTCTGCCTGGGCCTTCTCCACCAGCTCGTCGTTGGTGGGAGCCTCTTCGGCCTGGGCCTCGAGCACTTCCTCGGCCTCCGCGACCGTATCGGATGCGGCGGGATCCGCCTCGGGGGCGGCGCCGCCCTGCTGGGCGACGCCTTCCTGCTTCACGTCGGACGCTTCGTCCTGAATGGGAATCTGGGTGCCCTGATCCTGCGTTGCGCGCTCAGGCTCGGGCGTGCTCTGCATCGTCATGGCGCTTACTTCCCTTCCTTATCGTCGACGACCTCGTAGTCGGCCTCGATGGGGCCATCGTCGGGCTGAGCGCCCGCTGCAGCACCGGCCGCCTGATCGGCGCCCTGCTGGCTGTATGCGACCTCGGCCAGCTTGTAACCTGCCTGCTGCAGCTTCTCGGTAGCAGCCTTGATGGCCTCGATATCGGAGCCGGCCAGAGCCGTCTTCGCCTCGTTGATGGCCTCCTCGGCGGCGGACTTGGAGTCCGCGGGCACCTTGTCGCCCAGCTCGTTCAGGGTCTGCTCGGTGGCGTTGACCAGCGCATCGCAGTTGTTGCGGGTCTCAACCTCTTCCTTGTGCTTCTTGTCCTCCTCGGCATGAGCCTCGGCGTCCTTGACCATGCGGTCGACTTCCTCGTCGTTCAGAGCCGTGGAGCCGCTGATGGTGATCTGCTGCTGCTTGCCGGTGCCCAGGTCCTTAGCGGAAACGTTCACGATGCCGTTGGCGTCGATATCGAACGTGACCTCGATCTGCGGCACACCGCGGCGGGCAGCCGGGATGCCGGTCAGCTGGAACTTGCCCAGCGTCTTGTTGTCCTTGGCCATCTGACGCTCGCCCTGCAGCACGTGGATCTCAACGGAGGTCTGGTTGTCGGCTGCCGTGGAGTACACCTCGGTCTTGCGGGTGGGGATGGTAGTGTTACGGTCGATCATCTTCGTCATGATGCCGCCCATGGTCTCCACGCCCAGGGACAGGGGCGTGACGTCCAGCAGCAGGATGCCCTCGACGTCGCCGGCGAGCACGCCGCCCTGGACGGCAGCGCCCATAGCAACGACCTCGTCCGGGTTCACGGACATGTTCGGCTGCTTGCCGGTCATGCGCTTCACCAGCTCCTGCACGGCGGGCATACGGGTGGAGCCGCCGACCAGGATGACCTCGTCGATATCGCCTTGGGACATACCTGCGTCGTGTAGCGCCTGCTCGACGGGCTTGCGGCAACGATCCAGCAGGTCCTTGGTGATGGACTCGAACTCGGCACGGGTAAGCGTGTAGTCCAGGTGCTTCGGGCCGGTGGCGTCAGCGGTGATGAACGGCAGGTTGATGTTGGCCTGCGTGGTGCTGGACAGCTCCATCTTGGCCTTCTCGGCTGCTTCCTTCAGGCGCTGCAGGGCCATCTTATCCTTGCGCAAGTCGATACCGCCGTTGTCCTTTGCGAACTTGTCGGCCAGCCAATCGATGACGCGGTGATCCCAGTCGTCGCCGCCCAGCTGGTTGTCACCTGCAGTAGCGGCAACCTCGAAGACGCCGTCGCCGAGCTCCAGGATGGAAACATCGAACGTGCCGCCGCCCAGGTCGAACACGAGGATCTTCTGATCTTTGTTCACCTTGTCGAGGCCGTAAGCCAAAGCAGCAGCGGTAGGCTCGTTGATAATACGCTTCACTTCGAGGCCAGCAATTTTGCCAGCGTCTTTGGTGGCCTGACGCTGAGCATCGTTGAAGTATGCAGGAACGGTAATGACGGCCTCAGTAATCGGCTGGCCCACGCGCTTCTCGGCGTCAGCCTTCAGCTTCTGCAGAACCATGGCCGAAATTTCCTCGGGAGTGTATTCCTTGCCATCGATGTCGACGACGGAACGGCCATCCTTGCCCTTCACGACATTGTAGGCGACGGTCTTGCGCTCTTCGGCAGTTTCGTCGTAGCTGCGGCCGATGAAGCGCTTCACGGAAGAAACGGTGTTCTCAGGGTTGGTGACAGCCTGGTTCTTAGCGGCCTTGCCGACAACACGCTCGCCGTCTTTGCGGAAGCCCTCGACCGACGGAGTGGTGCGGTCGCCTTCGGCGTTCACCAGAATGGTGGGCTCATTGCCTTCCATAACCGCCATCGCGGAGTTCGTGGTGCCCAGGTCGATACCCAGAATCTTGCCCATATCTATTCAGCCCTTTCTCGTTGACGAAGCCGCGTCCTGCAGCCCCGCTGGTGGCACTGCCACCGACTGTTCTTACCTTGCGTGTTTGGCTCGAAGCCCGCGGTTTTTTCTTTCCGCGACCTTCGTGCCTTCTTGGTACATTTGGCAATATAAAATCTAAGTGCCTCATTGTCAACTTATCTGACAATTTATTTTGCACGTTACTTAACTGTCACTTTGAATGATTATTTATATGCCCCATATAGGGAAGATATGCGAGCAATACCTACATATTGTGGTTTTAGGCCGTCCTATACAACAAAAGCCCCACTCGGCGGTAATCGAATGGGGCTTTTGAAATCTCAGTGAGGGATTGTTAGGTCGGAGCTTTCGCGGCCGCACGCACCGCCGTTGTCGAAGGGTGCGCCAGCTGTCGCGCATCAAAGCTTCCGCTTGCTACCTGGCCTCGAGGCCCATCTGCAACATGTATACCTCTTCGCGCAGCTCGCGTGCATCTGCATTGGTAAGGCGGCCGGCCTCTCGCATAAGGCGAATTTGTTCGAGTTCCATCGAAAGCGCCTCGGCCTCGATGTCGCGCGTTTTCGCCTTCACGCGACGCTTGCCCAAGAACGTGCCGCGCACCTTGCGGCCGGTATGCGTCTCTTCGCCAGCGAGCGCAGCGGAAGCCGCCGATGCGGCATCGGCCACGGCATTTGCCGCGGAACTCACTTTGGCCGCCAAATCGGCATCATCGGAATCGGGCGCAACGAACGGAATCGTGCCCGTTTCGGAAGGCGACCCCATCACAGCCTCCAGTTGGGCTTCGCGCGCCTCGGCGACATCGAGCACGCGCTTGCTTTCGGGAGTGACCTTCGGAATGTCGATGCCCGTTATAGCCTCGAGCTTTGCCGTGGAATCGGGTGCCACGGCGCACTTCCCTTCAGCGGCCTCGCGTGCTTCCTCGCGAGCTTCGGCGGCAGCTTCCGCCTCCACGCGAGCCACGCGCAAGCGCAATGCCGTAAGGTTAGCGTTGTATTCGCTCTTCAGCAGGCCCGCAGCATGGCGGCCTTCGGCATCGAGCGCGGGCTCCATGCTTTCCAAATACTGCAAGGCGTGTTCTTCGGCGGCAATGATGAGTTTCGACATTTCGCGCTTGCATTCATCGGTCATATTCGAACCGCGAACTTTGTCAACAATGAAGCGAACCGTCCATGTGAACGGGGCTTTCTTGCGCAAATCGGGCCGCGCAACAACCGCACCGGGAGCAACGCCCGCGCCCGCCACAATGGGAGCGCCCGAGCCAAGCGTCGAAGCAAACTTCGAATGCGAGCCACGCTTAAGCACGTCAATGCTGTGGTTGAGTGTACTCGCATAGCGCTCGCCCGCCGCGCGACTCACTTCGCCCGACGCCATTTTTTCGCGCACGAATTCGAGCTGGTCGCCCAAAACATCAATGCGCATGCCGCGCAGCGTGTCGTCGGAAACCTCGCGCTCGCGCACCAAATTCATACGATCGCGGTATGCCTGCACGGTAACGCGCGTAGGCACCGCCGTTTCGGGGGTCTCTTTCTCAAGCAGCTCGTCGATAACATTCTGCAAAATGTCGACTTCCACCTTCGAGCGCGGCGAGGCGCCTTCGCTTTCTTCAGCAGGAGCCAGCAGCGGCACCACGAAATTCGCAATGAGCAACGTGAGCACAATAACGCCCGACGCAAGGAAGATGAGCAGGTCGCGGTTGGGAAACGGCGTTGTCGCGGCAACGAAGTACGGAAGCGACATAACAACCGAAAGCGTCACGGCGCCCTTCGGGCCAGCAAGCGTGACCACTGCCGCGTTGCGCAGGAAATCGGCGTTGATCTTCGGACGGGCGCCCTCGCGATTGCGCGTGAGCTTCTCCATAATCACGACCCACGCGAAACGCACGCCAAGCACGATGGCCGTGATGAGCACGATAAGGACAAGGAGCCACGCACCACCCTGACTGCCCGACGCATTCCATGTAGGCAGAATAACCTCGGGAAGTTTCATGCCCAGCAGCACGAACACGATGCCGTTAATCACGAATACGATGAGCTCCCACACATTTTCGCTGGCCACGGCGTAGCGAGACGACTCGATGGTAAGCGAGCTCGGGTAGAACTTCATGAACAACGCGGCCGCGACCACGGCCAAAATGCCGCTCACGGCGAAGTGCTCGGCGGTGAGGTACGCGAAAAACGGCATGACCACTTCGAACAGCAGAAACACCGTGGGCGTTTCAAGGCCGAGCGCGCGCACGCGGCCAAGCACGAACATCACGATTGCCGCGAGCACAAGGCCCACGACCACGCCGCCAACGAAGTCGAACAGAAAGGTGGCCGTTGCGTTGACTAGAGAGAACGTTCCCGTAATGGCCGCTGCGATGGCGAACTCGAACGCCACAACGCCCGATGCGTCATTGAACAGAGCCTCGCCGGAAAGCAACGACTTTTGGCGGTCGGTAAGCTTGACGTCTTTGCCCATGGCGGCAACGGCGGCGGCGTCGGTGGGACCGAGCGCGGCGCCTAGCGCGAAGGCGGCCGCAAGAGGAATAGACGGCACGATAAGGTTCAGCACGAAGCCAATCACGAGCGCCGTAATGAACACCAGACCAATAGCGAGCGAGATGATGTGTCCCTTGTTTTTCCAAAGCGCGCCCTTGTCGGCATGACGCGATTCATCAAAGAGCAGCGGCGCGATGAAGATGAGCAGGAAGAGCTCAGGATCGGAAATAACCGCCGAGGGGTCTTCGGCGATGAAGAAACCGACTACCGCGCCAAGGGCGATTTGCACAAGCGGCATGGCCAAGCGGGAAAATACCTGGTCGAAAATGCTTGAGACAAGAACGCATCCAAGCAGCAGCAAAACGACTTCGAACGATTCCATTGGGCTCCTTTAAGAGTCGGCCTATGCGGCACACGCCACATATATCAGTACAAACTGCCATGGTAACCGACGCATCGCAAACAAGCCGAAAGCGTTAACGCTTCGCTACGAAAAACCGTCAACGCTGAAGAGCGGCTGAAAACCTTCTGTTAAATGCTCGTAGCGTTTAACAGAAGAGAGCGCTTGCGGCCAGCAAGGGCACCCCCCCCCAATGAAAAACTCGTTAGCGGTGCAGCGCAACGAAGCCCACCAACGCTTCAACGGGCTACCTACCCCTCGAACATCTTCATAAGGTCGCGACGATTATGGACCCCGCATTTGTCATAGATGTTTCGCAAATGGGTTTTGACGGTACCCTGCGAAACAAAAAGCTTTTCTTGAATCGTGCGCATATCATGCCCCGTAATCCATAACGAGAAAACCTCAGATTCACGCGCCGTAAGTCCGCGCTCCGCACAAAATTCGCTAATCCTATCGTCGTTCCTTCGCATCTCGTCTTCGGGAGAAACCACAGCGACGGCAATCGCATCTCGACCTGAAACCATCAAACCGCACTCGTCAGATGTCTTCGGATGCTCGCAACGGGCCAACCGTCCATCGTTCAAATCGGCCGGCTCTTCATAATCAATCTCAATCACAAGAGATTCGTCCGAAAACACAAATACCGTCGCAAACGCAATGACCAACACCAGAACCAACGGTGCAAGCATACCAACTGGCGCGATTGCAGGCATAACCAAGCCAGCAAGCAATCCACCCACGAATTCGGCAATCATCCCCATAGCAAAGACGACCTGGGCGGAAACCGGGCTTTTCTTCGCGATGAACACCAACAGCATCCAGCAAAGCACCTGCGTGCATACGCCCGTTGCGAACCCAAAGCGAAACCCCGGATGCACCGCAACAACCGACAAAGCAAGCGAAATCGAAAAAACAGCAAGCAAGAGTTTGCATGCCACCCCTAAATCGATTTTCCGCCGTATCGCCGAAACAAGAACGCAGCCCAACGACACAAGCAACGGAATTATCAGGAAGGATACGTCAGCCCTACCAAGGAACGACCCCGGCAATCGCCCTATACCGCGCAACGCGTCAATCACAAAGTACACGAGCAAAAGCCCAGCCAACGTCTTCGTGGGAATAGCGGCCTTAATTACCTGAAAAAGAGAGCAATCGACTCCAGTAACGCCATCGCCGCGGGAGCGGTCGGAAGTCTTTTCGACCGGAAGAAGGAGCAGCGAAACCACCGGCAAGATGGAGAGGACGAACCCGGCAATTTCGCAATCGCAGGCTGACGCAATCACGCACGTTACGGATCCGACGACCAAAGCCAACCCCGAAGACAGGAAGACTTCACGAGCAGATAGTTCCGCATATGCGACAAACCACGGCAAAAGCAGCCCAATAAACGAAGCGCCAGCCAATACGAGACCAGCGTATTGAACGGCCTGGCTCGACGCGATCGGCGATGCATGTAAAAATGATCCAATCGAAGCGAGCGCCGCACAGCAGAAAGCCGCCCCAGAACGAGATGGCGAGATAGCTCGCCAGCGTGAAATCGCTATTACGAATAAGCAGACAAGACAGCCAGGTGCCATGGACCACAAGAAGACGTTAAGTCCCGATGATGGCTGAAATTCAGGCACAGCGAATAGCAGGAAGCCCCACGCAACGCAGAATCCAAAACCGGCATATCGCGCGCAGCGATTCAGCGCCCCCATAGCGTCCTGTGCCGTTATTTTTCCGTAGTGAATGTTCCACATATTTCCTCCGGGAAAATAGTAGCATACGCCGCAACGCGCATTGCGCGCTCAAAGCCGCCCCTCGCTTCAACCACCATATCGACCATTTTTGCCGATATATGTCTCTACCTGCTCTTTCGACACTCTTTCCTGATTTCAAAACAAGCCCTTTTGCTCAATATTGTCTTCGCCGAACGCATACCAATCGTATCGGCGAAGACAATATTGAGGAGGGAATTATGGAACTCAGCAGAAGGAATTTCTTGGCAGGCCTAGCAACTGCGGGCATCGGAGCCGCAGGAATGAGCCTTGCCGCATGCTCACCCGCCAAGGATCAAAACACTGGCGACAAGCAAGAAGCAACGACCGAAGTCGAAAAAAGCGCATCGGGCGATTGGCTCGGCAAGGAACCCGAGATTTCCGATGCCGATGTCGAAGCGGAAGAGGAATGCGATGTCGTAGTTATCGGCTTGGGCAATGCGGGCGTCATGGCTTACCGCTCGGCCGCAGAAGCCGGCGCAAACACCATTGCAATCGAGAAAGCTGAATCCTACAACGCGACCGGCGGTGCGTTCGCGCTCATCGGCGGCATGCGCGAGGAACGCTGGCACGCTGCCGACATCGACAAAGAGGAAATCATCAACCGCCACATGCAGGAATGCGGTTACTACGTAAAACGAGCCATTATCCGACGCTATGTTTATGAAGTGGGCGATGTTTTCAATTGGATCATCGAGCCGCTTACCGACCTCTATATCGCAGAAACCTCGCGCGATGACATCCCCGACGGCAAGGAAAACAATCTTATCCCCGATTCATATCCCCTGCCCGATTGGTACGATTATCGTGCCGAAACCTGCTCGACGTTCCCCACGTCCGTCGGATTTGGCAGCTTCCAAATTGCCCATGGCGAACAAATTGCAGCGGCAGAAGCTACGGGCAACGCAAAAGCCTACTACGGACACTTCGCCGAAAAACTTATTAAGGAAGGCGATACTGTAACTGGCGTATTCGTGCGCAACGCCGAAACTGGTAAGTATAAGAAAATCGCTGCGAAAAGCGTGATCTTGGCAACGGGCGACTATTCTTCCGACAAGTCCATGCTTGAAGCATTCGCCCCCGAGACCTTGGCCAATGACGTTCCCGCGATGTGGATTCATAGGGACGTCGAGGGCAATAACACCAATACCGGCGACGGCCACCGCATGGGTACCTGGGCTGGTGCGCGCATGCAGCAACACCACGCCCCCATGATTCATCACATGGGCGGCGGTGCCGACATTACGGGCAAAGGTGTTATGGGCATCGATGGCTTCCTGAACATCAATCTCCTCGGGGAGCGATTCATGAACGAAGATGTTCCTGGCCAACAAATAGAAAACCAAATCGAAATGCAGCCGCAGCACAAGACCTATCAG
>URRZ01000004.1 GCA_900550385.1 uncultured Coriobacteriaceae bacterium
ACGACGAAGGTGCTCACCGAGGCGGCCGTCAAGGGCAAGCGCGACCCGCTCATCGGCCTGAAGGAGAACGTCATCATCGGCAAGCTGATCCCCGCAGGCACCGGTATGAAGCGGTACAGAGACGTGGAAATCGATATGGGCGAAAAATTCGAGGGCGTGTACGATGCGGCCGAATAGCGACGCGCACAGTACCGGGGCGGAGCGGGTCGCGGGACTCAACCAGTCTTTGCGGCTCATCCGCCAAGGGAAGGCCAGGCGGGTCTACCTCGCCGGCGACGCCGACCGCGCCTTCGCCATGCGCGTGCTCGAGGCGCTCAGGGACGCGCCCGGCTGCGAGCTGGTGGTGACGTACACCGCCGCCGAGCTGGCCGAGATGGCCGGCGTGGAGGTCCCGACCGCCGTTATCGCCGAATCGGACGCCCCGCTTAGCGGTCCGTCGGCGCCGAAAGGTAAAAAAACGGCAAAAGCTATTGACAAATAAGGTTTTTTCGGGTATAATCAATTCGTTGCGAATATTTTCGGAAGGAGGAACAAAATGCCTACATTCAATCAGCTGGTAAAGCACGGCAGAGAGAAGGTGACTTACAAGTCCAAGTCGCCCGCGCTGCAGAAGGGTACGAACACGATCAAGAACGTCTCGACCGACCTTTCGTCCCCGCAGAAGCGCGGCGTCTGCACCAAGGTCGCCATCAAAACGCCGAAGAAGCCGAACTCCGCGCAGAGAAAGATCGCCAGAGTGAAGCTCACCAACGGGATCGAGGTCACGTCCTACATCCCGGGCATCGGCCACAACCTGCAGGAGCACTCCATGGTGCTCATCCGCGGCGGCCGTGTTAAGGACCTCCCCGGCGTTCGCTACAAGGTCATCCGCGGCACGCTCGACTGCGCCGCCGTCGACAGCCGCAAGCAGGGCCGCAGCCGTTACGGCGCCAAGCGCCCCAAGTAAGTAGCCGTTAAGCCGCGCGGGCCGAGAAGACGAGCCGCCTGAAGGGCAGGCGGGTCGGGGCCTAATGGGCGCAGGAGCGCCCCGAAGCGCGCAGGAAAGTTAAGGAGTACACATGCCGCGTCGTGCAGCAGCCGTCCGTCGCGAGATCCAGCCGGACGCGAAGTACAACAACCGTCTTGTCACGCAGCTGATCAACAAGGTCCTGCTCGATGGCAAGAAGTCCGTCGCCGAGGGCATCGTCTACGGTGCTTTCGACATCATCCAGGAGAAGACGGGCAGCGACCCGCTGTCGGTCTTCAAGAAGGCAATGGAGAACGTCAAGCCCCAGCTCGAGACCAAGAGCAAGCGCGTGGGCGGCGCCTCCTACCAGGTGCCCATGGAGGTCAACTCCCGCCGCGGCACCACGCTGGCGATCCGCTGGATCGTCGATTTCTCCCGCAAGCGCAAGGAGCACACCATGAAGCAGCGCCTTGCCGCCGAGATCATGGACGCCGCCGAGAACACCGGCGCCTCCGTGAAGCGCCGCGAGGACCTGTACAAGATGGCCGAGGCTAACCGTGCGTTCTCGCATTATCGCTGGTAGGAAGAGGTAGAAGCATGGCAAACATCCCCCTGCAGGATACGCGCAACATCGGTATCATGGCCCACATCGACGCGGGCAAGACCACCACTACCGAGCGCATCCTGTACTACACGGGCAAAACCCATAAGATCGGCGAGGTGCACGATGGCGCCGCGACGATGGACTGGATGGTTCAGGAGCAGGAGCGCGGCGTGACCATCACCTCCGCTGCGACCACGTGCTTCTGGAAGTACCCCGGTGGCGCCGATGACGGCCACTCCTACCGCTTCCAGATCATCGACACCCCGGGCCACGTGGACTTCACCGCCGAGGTCGAGCGCTCCCTGCGCGTCCTCGACGGCGCCGTCGCCGTGTTCGACGCGGTCGCCGGCGTGCAGCCGCAGTCCGAGACCGTGTGGCGTCAGGCCGAGCGCTACGGCGTTCCCCGCATCGCCTTCATCAACAAGTACGACCGCGTGGGCGCGGACTTCTTCCACGCCATCCAGACGATGCGCGACCGCCTGGGCGCCAACGCCGTCGCGGCCCAGCTGCCCATGGGCGCCGAGGACAACTTCTGGGGCGTCATCGACCTGGCTACCATGACCGCGTGGGACTTCAAGGCCGACGACAAGGGCATGACCTACCCCGAGCCCATGGACGCCATCCCCGACGAGTTCAAGGCCGATGCCGAGAAGTATCGCCAGGAGCTCGTGGACGCCGCCGCCGACTGCGACGACGACCTGATGGAGAAGGTCCTGATGGACGAGGAGTTCACCGTCGAGGAGCTGAAGACCGCCCTGCGCAAGGGCGTCATCGCCTGCAAGGTGAACCCGGTGTTCGTCGGCTCCGCCTACAAGAACAAGGGCGTGCAGGAGCTGCTGGACGCGGTGGTCGACTACATGCCGTCCCCGCTGGACGTCCCCGCCATCAAGGGCACCAACCCCGACACGGGCGAGGAGGACGAGCGTCCGTCCGATCCGAAGGCGCCGTTCGCGGCCCTGGCCTTCAAGATCATGACCGATCCCTACGTGGGCAAGCTCACCTACCTGCGCGTGTACTCCGGCAAGCTGGACGCGGGCTCGTACGTGACCAACGCCTCCAAGGATAAGAAGGAGCGCATCGGCCGCCTGCTGCAGATGCATTCCAACCAGCGCGTCGATATCGACTCCTGCCAGGCCGGCGACATCGTCGCGGTCGTGGGCCTGAAGGACACCACCACCGGCGACTCGCTGTGCGAAGAGGGCCATCCCATCATCCTGGAGTCCATGGAGTTCGCCGACCCGGTCATCGACATCGCCGTCGAGCCTAAGACCAAGGCCGAGCAGGACAAGATGATGATCGCCCTGCAGAAGCTGGCCGAGGAGGACCCGACGTTCCGCGTGTCCACCAACCACGAGACCGGCCAGACCATCATCGCCGGCATGGGCGAGCTGCACCTCGAGATCATCGTCGACCGCCTGCTGCGCGAGTTCAAGGTCGAGGCGAACGTCGGCAAGCCGCAGGTCGCCTACCGCGAGCGTCCGGGCCACGAGGTCATGAACGCCGAGGGCAAGTTCGTCCGCCAGTCCGGCGGTCGCGGCCAGTACGGCCATGCGGTCATCAACATGTACCCGCAGGAGGCCGGCAAGGGCTACGAGTTCGAGAACAAGATCGTGGGCGGCGTCGTGCCGAAGGAGTACATCCCGGCCATCGACAAGGGCATCCAGGAGGCGCTGAACTCCGGCGTCCTGGCCGGCTACCCCGTCGAGGACGTGCGCGTCGAGCTCATCGACGGCTCCTACCACGAGGTCGACTCGTCCGAGGCGGCCTTCAAGGTGGCCGGCTCCATGGCCATCAAGGACGCCCTGCGCAAGTCCGACCCGGTCATCCTCGAGCCGATGATGGCCGTCGAGGTGGAGACCCCCGAGGAGTACATGGGCTTCGTCATGGGCGACATCCCGTCCCGCCGCGGCCTGATCCAGGGTCAGGAGAAGCGTGGCAACGCCGCCGTCATCAGCGCGAAGGTTCCGCTGAGCCAGATGTTCGGTTACGCCACCGACCTGCGTTCCGGCACGCAGGGCCGTGCTGTGTACACCATGCAGTTCGACTCTTACGAGCCGGTGCCCAAGAATGTGGCAGAAGAGATTATCAGCAAGGCTGGCGGGAACAACGCGTAGTGCGCCCGCGCTGATTTGGAGGTAAATCAAGTGGCTAATCAAAAGATTCGCATCCGCTTGAAGGGCTACGATCACGAGATCGTGGATCAGTCCACGAAGCTCATCGTCGACACCGCCCAGAAGACGGGTGCAAAGGTTTCCGGACCCATTCCGCTGCCGACCGAGCGCAACCTGTATTGCGTCATCCGCAGCCCCCATGTGAACAAGGATTCCCGCGAGCAGTTCGAGATGCGCACGCACAAGCGCCTGATCGACATCCTGGAGCCCACGCCGAACACGGTCGACTCCCTGATGCGCCTCGATCTCCCCGCCGGCGTCGACATCGAGATCAAGCTGTAAGGGGGATCGCGAAAATGATCAACGCTATCTTTGGCAAGAAGCTGGGCATGACCCAGCTGTGGACCGAGGACGACCGCGTCGTGGCCGTCACCGTCATCCAGGCCGAGCCCAACACCGTGTGCCAGGTGAAGACCGCCGACACCGACGGCTACGAGGCCGTGCAGCTGGGCTTCGGCACCATCAAGGAGAAGAAGGTCAACAAGCCCATGGCGGGGCACTTCGCCAAGCACGGCATCGCCCCGACCCGCTACCTGCGCGAGGTCCGCGTGGAGAACGCCTCCGAGTACAAGGCCGGCGACCAGCAGACGGTGGCCGCCTTCGCCGACGTCAAGAAGGTCGACGTCACCGGCACGTCCAAGGGCAAGGGCTTCCAGGGCGTCATCCGTCGCCACGGCTTCGGCGGCGGCCCCGGCGGGCACGGCTCCCGCTTCCATCGCGCCCCCGGCTCCATCGGCATGTGCGCCACGCCGTCCCGCGTTCTGAAGGGCATGCGCATGGCCGGCCACATGGGCTGCGACACCGTGACCGTTAAGAACCTGGAAGTCATGCGCATCGACGAGGAGCAGAACCTCATCCTGGTCAAGGGCGCGGTGCCCGGCGGCAAGAACGCCCTCGTCCGCGTTCGCATGGCGTAAACTCGGCATCAAGACGTTTAAGGAGCTTTTCCACTATGACGACTATCGACATCAAGGACGCGGGCGGAAACGCTGCCGGCACCGCCGAGCTTTCCTCCTCCGTCTTCGGCATCGAGCCGAACGTGCATGTCATGCATCAGGTGGTGCGCGCCCAGCGCGCGGCCTGGCGCCAGGGCACGCACAACACCCGCACCCGCGGCAAGGTGAGCGGCGGCGGCCGCAAGCCGTTCCGCCAGAAGGGCACCGGCCGCGCCCGTCAGGGCACCACGCGCGCTCCCCAGTGGCGCGGCGGCGGCGTCGTGTTCGGCCCGCATCCCCGCAGCTACTCCTTCCGCGTGAACAACAAGGAGGTCAAGCTGGCCATGCGCTCCGCGCTGTCCGCCAAGCTGGCCGACGAGCAGTTCATCGTGGTGAGCGGCTTCGAGTTCGAAAAGCCCTCCACCAAGGGCGCCGTGGCCGCGCTGAAGGCGCTGGGCGTGGACGATCGCCGCGTGACGCTGGTCATCGAGGACGATGACGTGAACACGTTCCTGTCGTTCCGCAACATCCCCACCGTGAACATCCTTCCGGTGTCCTGCGCGAACACCTACGAGCTGATCGACAACAAGGCCCTGGTGTTCACCGAGGCCGCCCTGAAGCGCATCGAGGAGGTGCTTGCGTAAATGAAGGATCCCCGCGAGATCATCATCCGCCCCATCATCACCGAGAACAGCTACGATATGATGGAGCAGAACGTCTACACCTTCGAGGTGGCCAAGGACGCTAACAAGATCGAGATCGGCAAGGCCGTCGAAGAGCTGTTCGACGTGCACGTGAAGAAGGTCAACACGCTGAACGTGAAGTCCAAGCCGAAGCGCGTCCGCCAGCAGCCGGGCCGCACCCGCACGTGGAAGAAGGCCATGGTCACCATCGCCGACGGCGAGTCCATCGAGCTGTTCGCCACCCAGCAGTAGTATCGGGCCAACGTCTCGATAACGAAGGGGTCCCTTTCGAGGGGCCCCTTTTTCTATGGTGTATCATTCAGGGGCAGTGAGGCGGTTTCGGAAAGACGGCGGTTTGGCAAAGGCGTTCAACAAGGAGATTCGGCGATCCATTCGCCAGACGCTGGGGCGTTTCGTCGCCATCGCCGTGATCGCCGCCCTGGGCGCGGGCTTCTACGCGGGCTTGCGCATGACGGCACCCGACATGAAGCTGGCGGCCGACCAGAACTTCGACGGCACGAACCTCATGGACATCCGCGTCATGTCGACGCTGGGCCTCTCGGACGCCGAGATCGACGAGCTGCGCGCGGTGGAGGGCGTGGAGGCCGTCATGCCCGCCTACGAGGTGGACGCCATGGCCGAGATAGACGGCAGCCAGTACGTGGTGCGCGTCCATTCGATGGAGCCCGACGTCGTGCGGGAAAGCGACGTCTCCGACGGCCTCGTCGCGCAATCCGACGATGCGTCCTACATCAACCGCCTCGTGCTGGTGGAGGGGGAGTGGCCCGACGAGCCGGGCGAGTGCCTGCTGGGCGCTGACGTGGTGATGGACTCGCCGGTGGAGATCGGCGACGAGGTGGTGCTCACCGAGGGGACGGGCGAACTGGCGGACACGATCGACGTCACGATGTTCACCGTGACCGGCTTCGCGCGCACCTCCTACTATGCATCGCCCACGAACCTGGGGACCACCTCCCTCGGAAGCGGCGTGATCGACCAGTTCCTCTACGTGCCGGAAGGCGATTTCAACCAGGATTCCCCCTACACCGAGGCGTTCGTGACCGTTGAAGGTGCGCGGGATTTGCCGGCCTCCAGCACCGCCTACGACGAGGCCGTTGCGGCGGTGGCGGAGCGCATCGAGGCGCTCGAAGCCGATTTCAACGCCGCGCGCCTGGATGCGGTCAAGGGCTCCGCCCAGGACGAGCTGGACGACGCGCGTGCCGAGTACGAGGAGCAGAAGGCGGACGCCCAGCGTCAGCTCGAGGACGCGCGCGTCCAGCTGGACGATGCGAAAGCCCAGCTCGACGCCGCGGCGGCCACCATCGCGGAGAGCGAGCGCGATCTTGCTGACGGCCAGTCGCAATACGATGCGGGCGTGGCGGAGATGGCGCAGCAGCGAGAAGATGCCGATGCACAATTGGAGGCTGCCCAAAAGCAGCTCGACCAAGGGCGTGAGGACTACGAATCAGCCATGGGCATGCGTGCGCAGCTGGAAACGCAGCTGGAAGGCGTGCGGGGCCAGCTGTCCCAAGCGCAGGAGGCGCTCGAGACCCGAGGGCAGCTCGAACAGCAGGCGGCGCTCATCGACGCCGCCATCGCCGGTCTCGACCCTTCTGCGGCCGACTACGATCAGAGGCTCGCGCAGCTAGAGGAAACCAAGAAGGCCGTCATCGCCGCTTTGGAGCAGATTCCCGCGCAAACGGAGCTCGAAGCGGGCATCGCGGCGGCCCAGGAGGGCATAGCCTCTCTCGAGGCGGGCATCGCGCAGATCGACGCCGAAACCCAAGGGCTTTCCCCCGAGTACTTCGACGAGGCGCAAGCCGCGCTCGACGGGCAGCGCGCTTCCGCCGATCAGAAGCTCTCCGACGCCCAGGCCCTGCTCGACGAATCGGCGGCCCAGCTGGCGTCGGGACGCGAGCAACTTGCCCAGGGCAAAGCCGAGTACGAAAGCGGGCTCGCCGAGCACGAAAGCGGCCTGGCCGAATACCAGGAAAGCTACGACGAGGCGCAGCGCGAGTTCGAGGACGCCGAGGCGCAGCTCGTCGACGCGCAGCGCCAAATCGACGAGATCGAGGATCCGCAGCTCTACGTGCTCGACCGCACCAAGCTCATCGGCGCGGAGAGCTTCGAGTCCGACTCGAACCGCATCGACCAGATCGCCCAGGTATTCCCGTTCATCTTCTTCCTGGTGGCAGCGCTGGTGTCGCTCACCACCATGACGCGTATGGTGGACGAGGAGCGCGTGCTCATCGGCACGCACAAGGCGCTGGGCTACGGCAAGGCGCGCATCACGTCGAAGTACCTCATCTACTGCCTCGTCGCCAGCGGGCTGGGGTCGATCGTCGGCATCGCGGCTCTCACCCAGTTCCTGCCGTACTTCATCATGAACGCCTACGCCATCGTCTACGCGATCCCGCAGCGCCCGACGCCCATCGACGTGCCCATCGCGGCACTGTCGGCCGGCCTTTCCATCGGCATCACGCTGGTCGCCACGTGGGCCGCCGCCGCGTCCACGCTGCGCGAGACGCCTGCCGCCCTCATGCAGCCGCGCGCCCCGAAGGCCGGCAAGCGCATCCTGCTCGAGCGCATCGGGCCGGTGTGGCGGCGCCTGTCGTTCTCGTGGAAGGTCACGGCGCGCAACATCTTCCGCTACAAGCAGCGCTTCATCATGGCCATCATCGGCATCGCCGGCTGCACGGCGCTGCTGCTCACGGGCCTTGGCCTGCAGAACGCCATCAACGACATCATCGACAAGCAGTTCTACCAGATCTACCGCTACACCATGGTGGTGCGCGTGGACGATACGGCGCCGGGCATTCGGGACGCGGTCGACCGGGTGCTCTCCGGCGAGGCGGCAGGCGAAGACGCCGGTGCGGCGGATCCTGCGGAATCGGAGGGCGCCGACGGCTCCGGGACGTCCGCCGATGCGATGGCGTCCGGAGACGCCGCCGAGCCGTTCGTCGGATCGTTCGAGTGGCTGCACACCGCCAACGTCATCGCCGTCAACGAAGGGCATAAGGACCAACGCTTGGAGCTGGTGGTGCCGCAGCATCCCGAAGAGGCCTCCGACTACGTGCTCATGCGCGAGCGCGTGGGGCACGCGGACATCCCCTTGACCGACAACGGCGTCGTCATCAGCGAGAAGCTGGCGCGCGAGCTGGGGCTTTCGGTGGGCGATAGCATCGCGATCCACCGCGAGGACGACATCGGCAACCCGGTGGGGGATGCGGTGGAGCTGCCCATCGCAGACATCATGGAGAACTACGTGAGCCAATACCTGTTCATCACACCGCAGCTCTACGCGGAGTCGTTCGGGGAGCCCGCCGCCTGGGACACCGTGTACGCCAAGACCGGCGACGTGGAATGGATGCGCTCGGCGCTCTCCGAGGAGCTCCTCGCCATCGACGGCGTGAAGACAGTCGGGTTCAACGACGAGCAGATCGACTCCTACCGCACGATGCTCAAAAGCGTCGACTCGGTGGTGGTGGTGCTCATCGTGGCCGCCGCGGCGCTCGCGTTCGTGGTGCTGTACAACCTCACCAACATCAACATCACCGAGCGCGCCCGCGAGATCGCCACGCTGAAGGTGCTGGGCTTCACGCGCGCCGAGGTGAACGCCTACATCTTCCGCGAGACCGTCATCCTATCCATCATCGGCGCGCTCGTCGGCTTGGTGCTGGGCATCTTCCTGGAGGCGTTCGTCGTGCAGACCGCCGAGGTGGACCAGGTGATGTTCGGTCGCGAGATCCACGCCGCCAGCTTCGCCATCGCCTTCGCGCTCACGATGGCGTTCACCGTGCTGGTCATGCTTTTCATGCGCCGCAAGCTGCGCGCCATCGACATGGTGGAGAGCTTGAAGTCCAACGAATGACGCCCGCACCTGCAATGAGAAAAAGGAATGAGAAAAAACCTCCGTCCCTTTTTCTCATTCGAAGGCGCATCGCGCGTATGCGATACAATGGCTGGCAGTGCTTTCAGACGACGAGGAGGGTGTTGTTCAGTGAAGATCGTCCAGAAGAAGCTCGATGACGGCAAGGTGCTGGTCAGCGCGCTGGCATCCACGGAGGAAGTGGGGCGCGCCCTCAACACCGCGCATCTGGCGTTCGCCCAGCAGATGGGCTTGGCGCCCGAACGAGGCAAGACGGTCGCCCAGGTCGCCGAGGAACGCATGGGCGTGCGCGACCTGGATTCGATGGTCGTGTCCCAGGCGGTGGAGACCCTCATGCCCTTCGCCGTGGACAAGACGGGGATCGTCCCCGCCTATCCGCCCACGGTGGAGCCGAAGTCCAGCCTCAAGCGCGGCAAGACGTTCCAGTTCGAGGTCACCATCACGCCCAAGCCCGACTACGAGCTGACCTCCTACGACCCCGTCACCATCCCCGCGATGGCGGCGGAAACCTCCGAAGCCGAGATCGACGAGCAGATCAAGGGCATGGCCAACTCCTACGCGCAATACCTCGCCGACGACCCCCATCCGGTGAGGAAGGGCGACATCGTGAAGATCGCGATGGAGGCCAAGCGCGCTGACGGCGGCAAGATCGACGCGCTTTCCACCACGGGGCGTACGTACGTGACCGACGAGGGCTACATGCCCGACGGCTTCGACCAGAACATCGTGGGCATGGATGTGGGGGAGACCAAGACCTTCTCGTTCGAGGCCCCCGACATCGACGAGCAGGGCAACCAGATCACCGCCACGATCACCGCAACGGTGACCATCGTGGAGATCCAGAAGCGCGTCCTTCCCACCATCGACGACGAATGGGTCAAGAAGTTCATGCCCTTCTACAAGGACCTGGAGAGCCTGCGCGCTTCGATCAGGGAGAACCTGGACGGTGCACACGCCAGGGAGCGCCAGAACGCGATGCGCCAGGCCGCCGCGGCGGAAGCGGCGTCGCGTTTCCAGGGCTCCATCGCCGACGAGGTGTACGAGGCGACGTCGCGGGCCATGCTGGCGAACCTGCGCAACTCGCTTGCCCAGCAGGGCACCAATTTCAAGGAGTTCGTCGAGCAGCAGGGCGGCGAGCAGCAGTTCAACATGATGATGCTGCTGCAGACGCGAGAGATGCTGGTGCAGGGCTACGCGCTGGATGCTGTGTTCCGCCACGAGGGACTTGCCATCACCGGCGAGGACTTGGACGAGGCCTGCATCGAGATGGGCGGCGGGGACCCCAAGACGATGCGCCGCCAGCTGGAGGAGAGCGGCCGCGGCTTCGCCCTGCGCGAGGCGGCCGAGCGCCTGCGCGCCAACAAGTGGCTGGTGGAGCACGCCATCATTTCCGAGGCCAAGGCCCAAGGCTCGAACTAGCGGGGGATGCGGACGTTTTCTTGGACGGGCCTAGGCGGCCAGCCCGAGCCGCGCCCTGCGGCCCCTGATCGTATCGTACACGGTGCGACCCCCCTCGTCGAACGCCTTGAGGCGCTCCTCCCGGTACCAGCGGACGTACCTGCCGAGCTCCCCGATGAAGCCCTCCGCCGTCCAGCCGCTCCAGTCCCGTCCGAAGAACAGCTCGACCTTGAGCCTGCCGAAGAACCCCTCGCAGGCGGCGTTGTCGGGCGAGTGGCCCCTGCGGGACATCGACCTTGTGATGCCCGCCTCCTCGCAGGCGGCCACCCAGTCGGGCGTGCGGTAGTGCCAGCCGCGGTCGGAGTGCAGGGTGAAGCCGCCGCCGGTGGCGGCGACCGCGCCCCCGAGCATCTCGGCGACGAGCGCCTTGGAGGGGCTCGTGCCGGCGGAGAACGCGACCACGTCGCCGTCGTGGAGGTCTATGACGGGGCTGAGGTAGACCTTGCGGGGGTCGTCCGGCAGCCTGAACTCGGTGATGTCGGTCGCCATGACCTCGCCGGGGCGGGCGGCCGAGAAGTCGTGCAGGTCGCGCGCGCCGTCGACGAGCAGCAGGTTCGGCGCCGCCGCGCGCCCAGCCTCGCCGCCGTAGGAGCTGTAGCGCCGCCGCCGGGGCCTGCGGGCCTCGAGGCCCTCCTCGCGCATCACGCGCTTCTCGGAGGCGCGCAGGCCCCGCGCGAGCAGGGCCGCGCGGATCCGGCGGTACCCGTAGGCCCCGCCCGACGCCCCGAACTCCCCGCGCACAGCGCCCCTGATGTCGGCGTCGCGGTCGCGGTCGAGCCGCGCCCTGTGGTACTCATAGGAGCTCTTCGAGATCCTCAAGAAAGCGGTGATCTCGCGGAGGGGCAGGCCTGTCGCCGCGCGCAATCTCTCTCCCAGCTCGCACTTTTTCCTGTTCGACATCGAACCCGGGTGCGAGCCTGCCCCTTTTAGGTCGTCCAACACCGCCCTGAGCAGCATGTTCTCGGTCATCGCGGCCTCGTAGGCCGCCCTCTCCGCCTCGTCCAAGGGATCCACCGCCTCCCGAACCGTCCTGTAGCGGATTGTACCCTCGGGCCTGCGGTGCGGCAAAGCCCCCGCGACCCACCTCCCGACGGCCGAGCGCGAGGCGCCGCACAGCTCGGCGGCCTCGGCGTGGGACATCCCCTCCTCGACGGCGAGCAGCGCGAGCTCCACCGCGTCCCTGTCGTACATGCGGACCTCCAATCCGGACCGATGGTCCAACTTTTTGTCCGCATCCCCGCGCCGCTTTTCGAATGCGGATTCCCTGCAGGGGAAGGACGGCCGCCGCGGCCGCCTTCCCCTGTTCGCTATCTAGATCGGGATAACCTGCTTGAGCGGCTGTCGGCAGGGTTCCGGGCAGGCTGGGCGCCCTGCGGCTTTCGGAAGGCGCTCCTCTTCTCATTCCTCGCTCCGAATTATTCTCGATCGCGTTGCATTTGCAATCGCTTCTCGTCTCGCCCTTGATTATCCTTAAACGGAAATGTTCCTGATCGGGATATAAAGGGAAGGGCGATGGCGAGGGAAAGCGAAAAAGCGAGCGTTTCGGCGTCGGCATCCCGAATCCCGCGTGTCGATATCGCTTTCTGGATCAAAATAGCCTGCCTCGCCGCGCTTCTGGTGATCGTGTACCTGCTGTCCTTCCTCATCGGCAGCGTCGACCTATCGGTGGCGACGGTGGTGGACATCATTCGCTCCAGCTTCATGGAGGTCGAAGCCTACTGGGACGGCGTGCTCGAGCAGATCGTCCTCGGCGTGCGGTTCCCTCAAATCACCCTGTCCGTGCTGGTGGGCGGCGCGCTTGCCGTTTCAGGCGCGTCGTATCAGACGGTCTTCAAGAACCCCATGGTCTCCTCCGACATCCTCGGCGTGTCGGCCGGCGCGGGTTTCGGGGCGGCGCTTGCGATGCTCAACGGCTGCGCCTGGTGGGAGATTCAGATCTCCGCTTTCGTATGCGGCGCCGGGGCGGTGCTCGCCGCCTATTGCATCGGGGCGGTGTTCGGCAAGCAGAACATGACCATCCTGGTGCTTGCGGGCGTGGTCGTCTCGAGCTTCTTCCAGGCGCTCATCTCCATCATCAAGACGGTCGCCGATACCGACAGCGTGCTTCCCTCCATCACATTCTGGCTGATGGGAAGTCTGAACAAGGGCGACAACGTCGACGTTGCTGTGGTGCTTCCCGCGGTCATCGCCTCGATGGCGCTGCTGTTCGTGTTCCGCCACAAGATCGATGCCCTTTCGGCGGGCGAGGACGAGGCGATTGCCATGGGCGTCAACGTCCCGCTCGTCAAAGGCATCGTGATCGTCGCCTCCACGCTCATGACCGCCTGCGCGGTTTCGGTGGCGGGCATCATCGGCTGGGTGGGCATGGTCGTGCCGCATATGGCGCGCGCGGTCACGGGCGCGTCGTTTTCCAAGCTCATCGCCAGCTCGTTCCTCATCGGCGGCGTGTTCCTCCTGCTCATCGACGATGTGGTGCGCTCGTCGTTCGCGGATCTTCCGCTCGGCGTGCTCACCGCCCTCATCGGCACCCCGGTGTTCGTCTTCCTCCTCATCCGCACGCGCAGGGAGTGGGTCTGATGCTTTCGGTCGACGGTCTGCGCTTCTCGTATCGTCGCGGGCGCGAGATCCTGCGCGGCGTGACGTTTTCGGTGGATGCCGGCGACATCCTGTGCCTGCTCGGGTCGAACGGCACCGGCAAGACGACGCTTCTGAGATGTCTGTTGGGTCTGTCGAAGCCGGATTCGGGAAAGATCCTGGTCGACGGCGCCGATCTGGGGAAGCTATCGGTGAGGCAGCGCGCCCGCTTCATGGCGTACGTGCCCCAATCCACCAACATCGCGTTCCCATACAAAGCGCGCGAAGTGGTGATGATGGGGCGCGTCTCCCGCCTGGCGCCGGGCGCCGGCCATTCACGCGAGGACAGGGAGGCGGTCGAGCAAGCGCTCGAGCGGCTGCAGATCTCGCATCTGGCGGAGTGCCGCTATCAGGAGATGTCGGGCGGCGAACGGCAGATGGTGCTTGTGGCGCGCGCCCTCGCCCAGGAGTCGCGCCTGCTTGTGATGGACGAGCCCACGGCGAACCTGGACTATCACAACCAGGTGAAGATCCTCGCCGCCATCCGCCATCTCTCGTCGCAGGGGCTGGGGATCCTCATGACCTCCCATTACCCCGACCACGCGTTCCTGGCGTGCTCGAAGGTGGCTCTGATGAAAGGCGGGGCGATCGTCGCATGCGGCGACCCCGATGAGGTGGTGACAAGCGAGAGCCTGACCGACCTCTACGACACGCCCGTCCATGTGGGCCAGACGTCGGTGGGCGCGCTGTCGATAAAGACGTGCATCCCCTTGCTCGACGAGGCGGGGTTTCCTTCGGCGGCGCACTGCGCACCGCCTGAGGTGCCGTCCGCGGTCTTCGCGCAGGGTGATCGGTAGCAGGAGCACGGAAAGAACGGAGCAATCATGAAGAACGAAGAAACCGGAAGGAAGCGGAGTTGGTTGGCGCCCGCCGCCGCCATCGCGCTGTCTGCGGCGCTGGCGTGCACGGGCCTTGCAGGGTGCTCGTCCCCGTCGCAGGAATCCACCGGCGGCGACGAGCCCGCCGCGACGCAGGAGGCCGAGACGCGCACCGTCACCGACATGGCGGGCCGCGAGGTCGAGATCCCCGCGACCATCGACAGCATCGCCACGTTTGGCTCGGTGGGCGTGCTCAACGCGTTCGTGGAATGCATGGGCGAAGGCGACAAGATCGTCAACGAGATGCCCGCGAACTTCACCAAGAACGACAAGTGGGCGATGCAGTACAAGTTTGCCCCGCAGCTGTCGGAAGGCCCGGTGCTCGAGACCTCCGATGGCGTCGACATCGAGGCGACGCTCGAGCTTGCGCCCGACCTGTGCATCACGATGACGGCCGATACGGCGCAGCAGCTCGAGGAGAACGGCCTCGCCTGCATCGTGCTCGAATGGGGCGACACCGAAGACGTCAAGACCGCCGTCAGCCTGATGGGCGAGGTGCTGGGCGCCGAGGATCGCGCCGACCAGTACAACCAGTACTTCGACGACATGGTCGCCAAAGCGCAGGAGCGCACCGCGAACTTGTCCGATGACGAGCGCCAGCGCGTCATCTACGGCGATGTGACCACGCTCACCAATCCGCATATCATTTCCGAGTGGTGGATCGAAGCCGCTGGCGGCATCAGCGTGACGGCCGAAGCCCATACTAAGAACTCGCTCGAATACACCATGGAGGATCTGCTGGCATGGCAGCCCGAGGTGATCTTCTCCAGCGGCTCCACCGCCGAGGATATCGCCGCCGACGCCAACTTCGCCAACATCCCCGCAGTCCAGAACGGTGAGATCTACCTGGTGCCCACCGTCGCCCATGTGTGGGGCAACCGCACGGTCGAGCAGCCGCTGACGGTGATGTGGGCCATGAACAAGATGTACCCCGACCTGTATCCCGAGGATGAGCTTGCCGAGGATATCAAGTACTTCTACAGCACGTTCTTCGAGTACGACATGTCCGACGAGGAAGTCGACAGCATCATCAACTACCAGTAGGAGCACGGGGCGCGGATGCGCCGCACGATGAAAAGACGCTGACGGGGCGGGCGGTTGCAAATACCGCGGCATCGCCCTCCCCGTCGTGATTCTTGATCAAGGTGCATTCGTTCGGTGCGAATGCAGGATGCCTGAGGACAGGGGGGCGCGTGTTTCGGCTTGCGATGTACGGCAAAGGCGGGATCGGCAAATCGACGACGGCGAGCAACGTCTCGACGGCATTGGCGGCAGACGGACTGCGCGTGATGCAGATCGGCTGCGATCCCAAAGCCGATTCCACGCGCATCCCCATGCGAGGCGAGCGGATCACGACGGTGCTCGACGCGATGCGGGAGGCGGAGGCGGCCGGGCGCGAGGTGCGCCTCGAGGATGTGGTGCGCACTTCGCCCGACGGCGTGCTGTGCGTGGAGGCGGGCGGGCCCATCCCCGGCGTCGGCTGCGCGGGGCGAGGCATCGTCGCCGCGTTCGATCTGCTGAAGCAACTCGATGCCTACGCCCTCTACCGACCCGACATCGTCATCTACGACGTGTTGGGCGATGTCGTCTGCGGCGGGTTCGCCATGCCGCTGCGCGGCGAGCACTCCGATGCGGTGATGGTGGTGACGTCCGGCGAGATGATGTCGCTGTACGCCGCCGCGAACATCCTCCATGCGGTCTCATCGTTCCAACGTCGCGGCTACGCCCGCTTCGCCGGGCTGATCGCGAACCTTCGAGACGTCGAAGCGGAGGAGCGCCGCATCGGGGAGTTCTGCGCGGACGAGGGCGCCTGGGTTGCCGGTACGATCCCGCGGTCCCGCGCCATCCAGCAGGCGGACGAGCGGTGCGTTCCGGTGGGGGAGCTCGCCCCCGAATCCGCCGCATGGAAGGCGTATCGCGACCTCGCCTCGCTCGTCGCGGGCATGGCGGCCGGCTCGGTTCCGCTCGGCCCCGCCCCCGGCGATCGGGTTCCGCCCGTCGGATCGACGGATGCGGCGAAGGGGGCGTGACGGCATGGCGCGGCTGATGTACCAGATATCCACGGCATCGCGCAGGAAGCGGACGCTCGCCATACCGGAGAGCCGCACGCTCTACCTCTGCCCCAACGCCTGCGCGCGGCGCCGCGGCCTGCGCGCATTGCGCAACGGGGTCATGGACGACGTGTCGTTTTTGCGGTTCTCGCAAGCCGATGTCGTCACCGGCGCCTACGAGCGCAGCGCCATCGAAGCGTGCGGGCGCCTGCTCGACGCGCTCCCCAAGCGCCCCCGCGTCGTCTCCCTCTACGTCAACTGCATCGACGATTTCCTGGGCACGGACGCGCGCGCGTTGGTGGACGAGCTTTCGAGCCTTCATCCCGACGTCCGCTTCGTCCTGTCGCGCATCAACCCCATCTCGGACGACGTGAGCAAGACGAAGCTGCAGAGCATCCACATGCGCCTGTACGAGCCGCTCGAGCCTCAGGCGGAACACGACGGGGGCGTCACGCTGCTAGGTCATTTCGAGGAGATCCCCGCGGCAAGCGAATTCCACCGGATCGTGGAGGACCTCGGGCTGGGACCGGTTCGGCAGGTGTTCACATGCGCGGATTTCGCCGAGTACGAGCTGCTGGCGAAAAGCTGCCTTGCGCTGTCGCTCTCGCACCTGGGCGACGCGGCGCTCGACGATTTCGGCGAACGGCTGGGCGTTGCCGGCATGCGCTGGCATGCGAGCTACGCGCTCGACGAGATCGAACGGCGCTATCGTCGGCTCGCCGCGCTTTGCGGGGGATCCGTCGACTGCTCCGAGTTCGCGACGGAGGCGCGGGCGGCGATCGAGCGCGCCCGGGCGGTCGTGGGCGACGCGCCCATCGCGGTCGATTCCTCGGCGTCCCTGAAGCCGTTCACCTTGGCGCTCGACCTTCTCTCGTACGGGTTCAACGTGCGCGCCGTGTTCGCGCTGCATGCGAAAGCCGATGACTCCGCCGCCGCGCGCCTGCTCGAAAAGGAGCATCCGGAAGTCGCCATCGTCCGCGACGGGGGCGCTGCGGCGGTGCGCGGCGTGCCACGCACCGCAAGGAACGCGGATTGGGTCGCCGTGGGCTCCGATGTGGCGTTTCTCCTAGAGGCTCCGCATGCGGTCGATATGTACCACGATGAAGGGTTTTTCGGCTTCCAGGGCGTCAAGGCGCTGATGGAAGGCTTGAGCGCAGCCGTCGAAGGCCGCAGGGGAGGGGAGGCGTGATGTCGAAGCTGTCGCTGTTCCTGCCCCCCTTCGCAGGCGACTATTCCGGTGCCTGCTCGGTGCTGTTCCCCTTCGACTGCATGGTGGTCATCCTCGATGCGGGGTGCTGCACGCGGAATTATGCGGAATACGACGAGCCGCGCTGGACGAGGGAGCGCAAGCCGGCGTTCTCCGCCCAGATCCGCACGCTCGACACGGTGATGGGGGACGAGGAGGGCATCATCTCCCAGGTGCTGGATGCGGCGCGCGATCTGGAGCCGGCGTGCATCGCGTTGGTCGGGACGCCGGTGCCCGCCATCGTGGGCATGGACCTTGCGGGCATGGCGCGCGACATCGAGCGGGAAGGCGGCATCCCCTGCATGGGGGTTGCCACCAACGGGTTCGACACCTACGAGCGCGGCGTTTCGCGCGCGCTTCGGATGCTGGTGGGCAGGTTCGCGCTGCCCGCCGCCTCCGCGAAGCCCGGTGGCGGGGCTGGCGCGGGGCGCAGCGTGTCGGATCGCGTTCCCAGGGTGAACCTGCTGGGCGTCACGCCGCTCGATTTCGCCGATGGCTCCATCGCCGACAGGCAGAGGGCGCTGCTTGCCGAGGGGGGCGTCGAGGTGGTTTTCGACGGGATGTCCCGTTTCGGCGTGGCGGACGTTGAGGCGATGGCGCGCGCCGATGCGAGCGTCGTCGCCACCTGGGCCGGGCTCGCCGCCGCGCGCGCCCTGCGCGACGGGGCGGGGATCCCCTGCGTAGTCGGGGCTCCGATCGATGCGGAGTCGGCGGCTGCCGTCGCGCAAAGGGTCCGTCGCGCGGTCCGCGGCGCCGATGCGGACGAAGGGCGGCCGGTTTCCCGAACAGCATCGCTTGCTGCGGCGCGTGTCTGCGCGGATGGCGCCGTGGAGGCCCCGTGCGGGAACGCGACGCCCGCCGAGCCTCCTTCCCCGAAAGCGATCCTCGTGGGGGATCAGGTGATGATGGGGTCTTTGCGCGAGGCCCTCCTTCGGATGGAGGGCTCGCCTTTCGTCGAAGGCGATCTTGCGGTGGCGACGTTCTTCTCCAACGAAGACGCGCTTGCCCACGCCTGCGACAGGGTCTTCGCCGAGGATTCCGATCTCGAGGCCTATTTGGAGCGCCATCCCGGCATCTTGGTTGTGGGCGATCCGCTGCTTGCGCGGCTTCCCTCGTTGGAGGAGGAGCGTTTGGTGAAGGCGGTGCATCCCGCCGTGTCGGGCCAGCTGTTCGGCGATATCGAAACGAGTGGAAAGGGGTTGCTGGATGAAATTCGACTACGAGCAGGCGCTTGAGAGGGGAGAAGCCCTCAAGATGCTCTGCGAGGCATGGGGCGAGCCCGATCTCGGCATCGAGACCGTCCTGTTGCCGCAGGCGCAGGGACGCGTTGCCGCGCATGACGTGCGGGCGGCGTGCTCCATCCCCGTGGTGCGCTCGTCCAAGCGCGACGGCATCGCGGTGAAATCGTCCGCCTTCGCCGCGGGCGTCCCCGACGGAAGTGCATGGGTGCGCGGGATCGACTACGCGCAGGCGGATACCGGTGACGATTTTCCCGACGAGTTCGATGCCGTCGTGGCGGTGGAGGGCATCGAGCGGCTGGAAGGCGGCGGGATCCGCTTCGTCGACGACGATCTGGAAGTGAAGCCCGGCGACGGCGTGAACCCCTGCGGCTCCATCGTCAAGGAAGGCTCCCTCATCGTTCCCGCGCGCACGATGCTCTCCGCCGAGGCGGTCGCCGCCTGCGCAGTGGGCGGGCTCGCCCAGATCGACGTCATCCGACGCCTGCGCGTCGCCTTCCTCCCCACTGGCAGCGAGCTGGTTCCCTGGGGCTCCTATCCCGAGAGGGGCAAGAACATCGAGGCGAACGGCTTGCTCGCAAGCGGCATGCTGAAGGAGTGGGGCGCCGAGGCGGTGGTGTACCCGATGGTGCGCGACGAGCCGTCGCTTTTGGAGAAAGCCCTCGACCGGGCCCTTTCCGCGGCCGACATCGTGCTGATAAACGGCGGTTCGTCGCGCGGCGAGGAGGACTACAATTCCAAGATGCTCCAGGCACGCGCGGCGTATTTCCGCCATGGGGTGCGCGCGGTGCCGGGCAGGCCGGTGGGCATGGCGGTCATCGGCGGCAAGCCGGTTGTCAACGTCCCCGGCCCCCCGCTGGCCGCGTTTCTCGCGTTGGACTGGCTCATCCGCGGCATGATCGCGTTCGCTTACGGAATCCCCGCCCCCGAGCGCCAGCGTCTGCGCGTCCGCATGGGCGTCGACGTCGCGAAGCCTCCAAAGTTCGAACGGCTGATGCGCGTGCGCCTCTCGCAGGACGGCGATGGCGGGATGACGTGCGTTCCTATGCCCACCGATTGCGGTGTTCCGGCACAGCTCGCCGGGTCCGACGCGATGCTATCCATTCCCATAGGAAGCGGTGGCGTGCATGCGGGTGACGAAGTCGAGGTAGAGCTCCTCCGTCCCTTGGAGGCCATCCGCGCCTCGTGGCGATAGGCTCTTTCGCGACGGGCGGCGGATGGGAAAACCGTGCGCCCGTGTTTCGGCGGGCGGCGTTTTCGATCCCTTCCCGGACGCCGCCCGCCTTCCGGTTCCGGTTCGCTAGCGGGGTTCCATGCCGTGGAGGGTGAACGTGCCCCCTTGGAACGAGATCAGCCCTTCCGATCTCATCTTGCCGAGTTCGCGCGACAACGCGCTGCGCTCGATATAGAGCAGATCGGCCAATTCTTGGCGGTTGCAGGGCAGCTGGAAGGTGCGCGACCCTTGGATCGCGGCTTGCTTCGACAGATACGACAGCACCTTCTGGCGCGTCGAGCGATTGGAGAGCACGTCGAGCCTGCTCATAAGATGGGCCGTGGTTTGCGATAACGATGCGATGAGGTTCGCCCTCACCTTGTTGACGTGCTTGAGGCAGCAGGGGCACGACTCCACTTCGCTGCTGATGGAGAAGTCGATGGTTTCGCAGGGCTCGCTCGCGATCACGCAGATGCCCGTGTTGGAATACAGGCGGGGGGACGCGTCGCTGGCTATGACGGAGTCGGGAGGATAGCTGCCCAGGATCGAGCGGTTGCCGTCCTCGCCGTAGCGCACGATCAGCGCCGTGCCGGACACGAGGTAGCGCGTTCTCGTCGGCTCGGCATCGCCCGATGCCAAACGGGTTCCTTCTTCGTGCCGCTTGACGGTGGCGTCGAGGCAGCGAAGGACCGAGTGTATCCTATCCGTGGGTATGCCGTTGAACAGCGCAGGCGACGCGAAGCGTGCGTCGAGCTCTTCGAGTGGGCGATCGGACATCGTCGAACTCCTCATTACTATACTCAAATAAGCATAATGATAATACATCCAAACGCGTGCCCTGTGAACCTCCTTGCATGCGGTCGCGCGGTATACTTGCACGCGAAAACATCGCTTTCGCCCGCCCGACAAGCATGGACGGGCGCATCGAAGAAGGGGGCTCCCGCATGCTGCACGCAGTCGAAGTGAAGCCGGGCATCCATTGGGTGGGCGGCATCGATTGGAACGAACGCAACTTCCACGGCTACACCACCGATCGCGGCTCCACGTACAACGCGTACCTCATCATGGACGAGCACCCCACGCTCATCGACACGTGCAAGCCGGCGTTTGCCGACGAGCTGCTCGAGCGCGTGGGCGAGATCATCGACCCGTCCAAGATCGAATACGTCATCGCCAACCATGTGGAGCAGGACCACTCCGGCGCGTTGCCGGCCATCCATGCGCTGGCTCCCAACGCCAAGATCTACTGCAGCGCCCCGCATGGCGTGAAGGGGCTGACCGCCCATTACGGCGATCTGGGCTACGTGCCGGTGAAGACCGGTGACAGCCTCTGCATCGGGCGGCGCACGCTGCATTTCACCCAGACGGTGATGGTGCATTGGCCCGACAACATGGTGACCTTCTGCCCCGAGGACCGCATCCTGTTCTCCAACGACGCGTTCGGCCAGCACTTTGCCTCGTCGAAGCGCTTCGATGACGAGGTGGGGTTGCCGGAGGTGCTGGCGCAGGCCAAGAAGTACTACGCCAACATCGTGATGCCGTACTCTCGCCATGTGGTGCGCGCCCTCGACGCGCTCGGCGGGCTCGACATCGACATGATCGCGCCGAGCCACGGCGTCATCTGGCGCAGCCATGTGGCCGAGATCCTGCAGACGTACGCGCGCTGGAGCTCGCTTGAGCCCGAGGACTACGCCATCGTGGTCTACGACAGCATGTGGCACACCACCGAGGCGATGGCGCGCGAGATCGTGGAGGCGTTCGTGGAGTGCGGCGTGCCCGCGCGCCTGTTCGACCTCAAGGCCAACCATATCTCCGACATCATGACCGAGGTGCTGTCCGCCAAGTACATCGCCGTGGGTTCGCCCACGCTCAACAACGGCATGATGCCCACGGTCGCGGCGTTTCTGTGCTACCTGAAAGGCCTCTCGCCCAAGGGCGGCTGGGCGGGGCGCGTGGGCATCCCGTTCGGCTCGTACGGCTGGGGAACCAACGGTCCTGACGAGGTGGCGGCGCAGCTCGAGGCATGCGGTCTTGCGATGCCGCTCGGCACGCTGGCCCACCAGTGGGTGGAAGACGAGGAGCATCTGGGCAAGCTCCAGGATGCCATCGTCGAGGCCGTGGGGAAGTAGGATGCCGTGCCCCTGGGCAAGACGCTGCTCATAGCCAACCCCGCCGCCCGCAACGGCGAGGGCGCGCAGGCCGCCCGGAGGGCGGAGGAGCTGTTGCGCGCCGTGCCGGATTGCAGCCTTGAGGTCGCGCTCACCTGCCGTCCCGGCCATGCGGGCGATCTCGCCGCAGGCGCCGCGGGGTTCCAGACCGTGGCGGTGCTGGGCGGCGACGGCGCCATCCACGAGGCGGCGGGCGGCCTCATGCGCCTGCCGCGGGATAGGCGGCCTGCGCTGGGCGCGATTCCGGTGGGATCGGGCAATGACTACGCGTTCTCCCTGGGGATGGCGCCCCAGCTCGACCACGCCGTCGCCCAGCTCGCATCCGCGCCGGTCCGTTGGGTCGATGCGGGGACGTGCAACGGGGAATTCTTCGTCGAGACGCTTTCGTTCGGGCTCGACGCGGGCATCGCCTTGGACACGATGGAGCGCCGCAAGCGCACGGGCGCGACGGGCACCGCCCTCTACATGCGAAGCGGCCTCGACCAGCTGCTGCACCATCTGGACAGCCGCAGGGTTCGGGCGCGTTTCGAGGGGATGGGCGATGCCGTCAGGCCGGCGGCGTTCTGGGATCAGGCGCGCTCCGGCGACGGCTCGGCGGAGGGCGACGTCATCCTGTGCGCCGTGCAGGTCGGCCCCACCTACGGCGGCGGTTTCCGCATCTGCCCCGAAGCGCGCTTCGACGACGGCATGCTGGACGTGTGCATCGCGCATGCGCCGGTCGGCCTGCTGAAGGCGGCGTTCGTGTTCCTGCGGGCGAAGAACGGCCGCCATCTGGGCTTCCGCGAGATAGAGGCGTTCTCGGCGCGCAGCCTGCACTTGGAGTTCGCACAGCCCCTCCCGGTGCAGATCGATGGCGAGCGCTTGGAGGCTACCGAGTTCGAGATAGGGATCGAGCCCGCCGCCCTGCGCGTGATCGCGCCGTCGGATGCGGCGTTCGCCGGCGCGCATCGCCGGGGCGCGTCGGCGATGCCGGCGTCGACCGACAACAGATGAAGGGGAGAGCGATGACCCGCGTCAAGCAGAACCGTCCGTCCCGCGACAGCTTCCTTCCCACAAGCCGCGCCGATATGGAGCGGCGGGGTTGGGGGCAGTGCGATTTCGTGTACGTGTCGGGGGACGCCTACGTGGACCATTCCTCGTTCGGCATGGCGATCATCACGCGCCTGCTCGAAGCGCACGGCTACAAGGTCGGCGTGATCGCGCAGCCCGACTGGACCGATCCCGCGTCGGTCGCCGTGCTCGGCGAGCCGCGTCTGGGGTTCCTCGTGTCATCGGGCAACATGGACTCGATGGTCAACCACTACACCGTCGCCAAGAAGAAGCGCCATCGCGACGCGTATTCCCCCGGCGGCAAGGCGGGCCTGCGCCCCAACCACGCCACGGTGGTGTACGCCAACCTCATCCGCCGCACGTTCAAGGAGACGCCCATCATCGTGGGCGGCATCGAGGCGAGCCTGCGGCGCTTCGCCCATTACGATTACTGGTCCGACAAGATGAAGCGCTCGCTTCTGCTCGACGCCGGCGCGGACCTGCTCATCTACGGCATGGGGGAGCATGCCGTGGTGGAGGTGGCCGACGCGCTGGATGCGGGGCTTTCCATCCGCGACATCACCTACGTCGACGGCACGGCGTACCGCGCATCCTCGCTGGAGCACGTCTACGATGCGGTGGAGCTGCCGCCGTTCCCCGAGCTGCAGGCGGATCGCCTCGCCTACGCGCGCAGCTTCGCCGTCCAGTACCGCAACAGCGATCCGTTCACGGGCAAGCGCCTGGTGGAACCCTATTCGGATCACGAGTACGTGGTGCAGAACCCGCCGTCGGCGCCGCTTTCCACCGAGGAGATGGACGCGGTGTACGAGCTGCCCTACGCGCGCGCGGCGCATCCGGACTACGACGAGGCGGGCGGCGTCCCCGCGCTCGAGGAGGTCCGCTTCAGCCTCACCAGCAACCGCGGCTGCTTCGGCGAATGCGCGTTCTGCGCGCTGACGTTCCACCAGGGCCGCATCGTGCAGGCGCGCAGCCATGAGTCGCTCCTGCGCGAGGCGGAGGCGATGACGCGCGACTCCGCCTTCAAAGGCTACATCGCCGACGTGGGCGGCCCCACCGCCGATTTCCGCGCGCCGGCCTGCAAGGCGCAGCTCGAACGCGGGGCGTGCCCGGGCAAGCGGTGCCTCTCGCCAAAGCCTTGCGCCCAGCTCGAAGCCGACCATGCCGACTACCTGGAGCTGCTGCGCAAGCTGCGCGCGCTGCCCGACGTGAAGAAGGTGTTCGTGCGCTCGGGCGTGCGCTTCGATTACGTGCTGGCGGACAAGCGGCACGGCATGGAGTTCCTTGACGAGCTGGCGGCGCACCATGTGAGCGGCCAGCTGCGCGTCGCCCCTGAGCACGTGTCGGATGCGGTGCTGCAGGTCATGGGCAAGCCGCCGCGCGCGACGTACGATCGCTTCCGCGAGGCGTTCCAGCAGGCGACCGAGCGTGCGGGGCTCGAGCAGTACCTGGTGCCGTACCTGATGTCGTCGCATCCGGGCTCCACGCTGCGCGAGGCGGTGAAGCTGGCCGAATACGTGCGCGACATGGGCTTCAACCCCGAGCAGGTGCAGGATTTCTATCCCACGCCGGGCAGCCTCTCCACCGTCATGTACGCCGCAGGGGTGGATCCGCGCACCATGGAGAAGGTCTACGTCCCGCGAAGCGCGCACGAGAAAGCGCTGCAGCGCGCCCTCATCCAGTACCGCAACCCCGCCAACCGCGACCTCGTGCGCGAGGCGCTGCGCCGCGCGCACCGCACCGACCTGATCGGCTACGGCGAGAAGTGCCTCGTCCGCCCCGAGAAGAAAGGCGACGCGGCGGGGAAGGGCGTCTCGGGGGATGCCGGGCGCGACTCCTCGCCAACCCGATCGAAGACCCAGGGGAAGGCGTCGGGTCGTGGGAAGGGCGCGCCCGAAGAGCATCGCGAGAAACGGGGCCTGGCGGGCGAGAAGCTGCGCGAGCGCCAACGCCGAGCGCAGCTCCGCCGCGATGAGGGCCGCTCTTCCGGACGGCAAGGGGGAGGACGCGGTTCCTCGGCTCCCAACCGCAAGAGCCGCGGTCCGGCGCGCAAGGCCAACGGGCACAAGGGCGGCATCCGCAAGGGCCGTTGACCGGCCGCCCCGGCCCGGCCGCTGCGCCTTCCCGCCGCCGACTTGTGCGCAGGTTGTGTGCGTGGCGACCGGGCAAGATTCATTCTTGAACACAGGCATCCGAGGGCATATAATGCTTCTTTGCGTCTGGCCAATCTATGGATACACCCGGACGCGTGGAAGCTCCGGCGTCGGTCGCCCGCACCTCACACGGACGTCCCGGCCATCGGAGTTCCACCAGGTAAGGAGGATCTTCGGGGTGCGGTGAGGCGCGCGAGCGAAGGTCCACGAGAAGAGAAGGAAAGAAATGGGAGTCAAGCAGTACAAGCCGACAAGCCCCGGTAGGCGCTTCCAGTCGGTCTCGGATTTCGCCGAGATCACCCGCTCCACGCCGGAGAAGTCCCTGCTTGCGCCGCTGTCCAAGAAGGCAGGGCGCAACAACTACGGCCGTGTGACCACCCGCCATCAGGGCGGCGGCAACAAGCGCCGTTACCGTATCATCGACTTCAAGCGCAACAAGGACGGCGTGCCCGCCAAGGTTGCGACGATCGAGTACGACCCGAACCGCACCGCGCGCATCGCGCTGCTGCACTACCGCGATGGCGAGAAGCGCTACATCCTTCACCCGAAGGGCCTGAAGGTGGGCGACATCGTGGTGAGCGGCCCCGACGCCGACATCAAGCCCGGCAACGCGCTGCCCCTGTCCGCCATCCCCGTCGGCACGCTGATCCACGCCGTCGAGCTGCAGCCCGGCAAGGGCGCCGCGCTCGCCCGCTCCGCCGGCACCAGCATCCAGCTGATGGGCAAGGAGGGCAAGTACGCCATCCTGCGCATGCCCTCCTCCGAAATGCGCCGCGTGCTGCTCACCTGCCGCGCCACCATCGGCGAGGTCGGTAACGCCGAGCACTCCAACATCACGATCGGCAAGGCCGGCCGTAATCGTTGGCGTGGCGTCCGCCCGACGGTTCGCGGTACCGTCATGAACCCTGTGGACCATCCCCACGGCGGTGGCGAAGGCAAGAACAAGACTTCTGGCCGTCACCCTGTCAGCCCCTGGGGCGTTCCGACCAAGGGTCATCGTACGCGCAACCCGAAGAAGGCCTCTAGCCGCCTGATCATTCGCCGTCGCAAGAAGTAGCGCTAAGCGTTAAGGAGTAATAGTGAGCAGAAGTTTGAAGAAGGGTCCTTTCGTTGAGCCTCGCCTTCTTGATCGCATCGAGAAGATGAACGCGGCCGGCGAAAAGAACGTCATCAAGACCTGGTCCCGTGCCAGCACCATCTTCCCCGAAATGGTGGGCCACACCATCGCGGTGCACGACGGTCGCAAGCACGTGCCGGTTTACGTTACCGAGTCCATGGTCGGTCACAAGCTGGGCGAGTTCGCCCCCACGCGTACCTTCAAGGGTCACGCAGCCGACAAGAAGAAGCGATAAGAAGGGGTGAATCATGGAAGCTAAAGCAATCGCACGCACCGTGCGCATGTCGCCCCGCAAGGCACGCATCGTCGTCGACCTGATCCGCGGCAAGTCCGTTCCGGCTGCTCGTGAGATCTTGATGTTCACCAATCGCGCAGCCGCCGAGGTTGTCGAGAAGACGCTGAACTCCGCTGTGGCAAACGCTGAGTACCAGCATCATGTGCGTCCGGAGACGCTGGTCGTGAAGACCGCCTTCGTCGATGAGGGCCCCACGCTCAAGCGCATCCGTCCCCGCGCTAAGGGTTCCGCTTCGCGCATCCGCAAGCGCACCTGCCACATCACCATCATCGTCGCTCCGCGAGAGGAGGCATAAAGTCTATGGGTCAGAAGGTAAGCCCTACCGGGTTCCGCCTCGGTATCACCGAAGAGTGGCGCAGCCGTTGGTACGCCGACAAGGATTACGCCCAGAACCTGGCAAACGACTTGGCCATTAGGAAGTTCCTGGACAAGCAGCTGGCCCGTGCCGCCGTCTCCAAGGTCGAGATCGAGCGCGCAGGCGACAAGATCAAGGTCATCGTCACCACGGCTCGCCCGGGTGTCGTGATCGGCAAGAAGGGCGCCGAGATCGACGCTCTGCGCAAGAAGCTCGAGAAGGTCGCCAACGGCCCGGTCAACATCGAGGTCGTCGAGGTCAAGCGCCCCGAGCTGGATGCCAACCTCATCGCCCAGTCCGTTGCCGAGCAGCTCGAGGGCCGCGTCGCATTCCGTCGCGCCATGCGCAAGGCCGTGCAGTCCGCCCGCAAGTCCGGTGCCAAGGGCATCCGCATCCAGTGCGCCGGTCGTCTCGGCGGTGCCGAGATGAGCCGCCGCGAGTGGTACCGCGAGGGTCGCGTGCCGCTGCACACGCTGCGTGCCAAGATCGACTACGGTTTCTGCACCGCCCGCACCCAGATGGGCGCCATCGGCGTTCAGGTGTGGGTGTACCACGGAGAGGTCCTGCCCGGCCAGAAGGCGCCCCAGCCGGCGCTGGAGGGCAGCTCCCGCCCGAACCGTTCCCGTCGCAATGATCGTCACGAGAGGGGGGCGAAGTAATGCTCGTACCTAAGCGCGTCAAGCACCGCAAGGTGCAGCGCGGCTCCATGAAGGGCAAGGCCAAGGGAGGCACCCGTCTGAACCACGGGTCCTACGGCGTGCAGGCCCTGGAAGCCGCTTGGATCACCAACCGTCAGATCGAGGCTGCCCGTGTTGCCATGACCCGCCACATGAAGCGTGGCGGCAAGGTGTGGATCACCATCTTCCCGGACAAGCCCATCACCAAGAAACCCGCCGAGACCCGCATGGGTTCCGGCAAGGGCAACCCCGAGGCGTGGGTGGCCGTCGTCAAGCCCGGCCGCATCATGTTCGAGCTCGACGGCGTCGACGAGGCCACGGCCAAGGAGGCCCTGCGCCTGGCCATCAACAAGTTGCCCATCAAGTGCAAGATCGTCACTCGCGAGACGGAGGGGCAGGAGTAAATGAAACCAGCAGAGATTCGTGAGCTTTCTGCCGACGATTTGCAGGCCAAGCTCAAAGAAGCGCGCGCGGAGCTTTTCAATCTGCGCTTCCAGATGGCCACGAGCCAGCTTGACAACACGGCCCGCGTGAAGCAGGTCAAGAAGGACATCGCCCGCATCCAGACCGAGATGCGTGCACGCGAACTGAGCGCCTAGGGATAAGCGGAAAGGTTGGTTTAGATACACATGAGCGAGAATCGCAACTCCCGCAAAGTCCGCCAGGGCGTCGTGGTGAGCGCTGCCAACGACAAGACCATCGTGGTCTCCGTCGAGTCGCGCAAGCCGCACCCGGTGTACAAGAAGATGATCTCCACCAGCAAGAAGTTCCACGCGCATGACGAGAACAACGAGGCCGGTGTGGGCGATACCGTGCAGATCATGGAGACCCGCCCCCTGTCCAAGCTCAAGCGCTGGCGCCTGGTGAAGATCGTGGAGAAGGCCAAATAGCCTGCGTGCGTGCCTGCATGCAACGTTGAGGAAAGTTAGGTTACAGCAATGATCCAGATGCAATCCATGCTCGCGGTGGCCGACAACTCCGGCGCTCGCAAGGTGCAGTGCATCAAGGTGCTGGGCGGCTCGAAGCGCCGCTACGCCAGCCTTGGTGACGTCATCATCTGCAGCGTCAAGGAAGCCATCCCCAACGCCCCCGTCAAAAAGGGCGATGTGGTGCGCTGCGTCATCGTGCGCTTGAAGAAGGAAGTGCGCCGCAAGGACGGCAGCTACATCAAGTTCGATCAGAACGCGTGCGTCCTGATCAACAACGACGGCACTCCCCGCGGCACCCGCGTCTTCGGCCCGGTTGCCCGCGAGCTGCGCGACAAGAGATACCTGAAGATCGCGTCTTTGGCGCCGGAAACGCTGTAGGGGAGGTGTGCGAGTAAATGAGCGGAATGCATGTTAAGAAGGGCGACCGCGTGAAGGTCCTCTGCGGCAAGGACAAGGGCAAGGAGGGCGTCGTCCTCCGCGCTGTCCCGCAGAAGCAGCGCGTCGTCGTCGAGAAGGTCGGCCTGGTCAAGAAGGCCATGCGTCCCACCCAGGCGAACCCCCAGGGCGGCATCGTCACCATGGAGGCCCCCATCCATGTTTCCAACGTGATGCTGATCTGCCCGGAGTGCAAGCAGCCCACGCGCGTCAACCATCGTCGCGACGAGAACGGCCGCAAGGTCCGCGTCTGCAAGAAGTGCGGCAAGGACATCGATAAGAAGTAACGTTCAGCCGGCTTCAAGCCGGCTGTGCGGCATGGCCCCGGGAAACCGGGGACGCAGGGTTGGAAATCCTGCGTTTAATCCATCGGAAAGGAATCGAAAGACATGACTGCTCCTCGTTTGAAGGAAAAGTACCGGACTGTCGTGGTGCCCCAGCTCGAGAAGGAACTGGGCATCCAGAACATCAACGAGGTCCCGCGCCTCGAGAAGATCGTCGTGAACATGGGCGTCGGCGCCGCGGCCTCCGACCACAAGCTGCTCGACTCCGCCATGAACGACCTTCGCGTCATCACCGGCCAGCAGCCCTGCATCACCCGCGCGAAGAAGTCCATCGCGGGCTTCCACATCCGCCAGGGCATGGGCATCGGCTGCAAGGTGACGCTGCGCGGCGACCGCATGTGGGAGTTTCTGGATCGCCTGCTTTCCACGGCCCTGCCCCGCGTCCGCGACTTCCGCGGCATCTCGCCGACCAGCTTCGACGGCCGCGGCAACTACTCGCTGGGCATCACCGAGCAGCTGATCTTCCCCGAGATCGACTACGACAAGATCGACCGCACGCGCGGCATGGACATCACGTTCGTCACCAACGCCGGCGACAACGACCGCGCCTTCGCGCTGCTCTCGGCTCTGGGCTTCCCGTTCAAGCAGAAGTAAACGGCTTCAAACGCTTTTGATTATGTTCTCAAAGCCCGCGCGAGCGCGCGGGCTTGAATGAGGAAAGAAGGAAATGCATGGCTAAGAAATCGATGATCGCCAAGGCTAAGCGCGAGCCGAAGTTCTCCACGCGCCAGCACAACCGCTGCACGCGTTGCGGACGCCCCCGCGCCTACTACCGCAAGTTCGGCCTGTGCCGCGTGTGCCTGCGCGAGCTGGCGAACAAAGGCGAACTGCCCGGCGTGACCAAAGCTTCCTGGTAAGAGGAAACCTCACGCTTTAGGGTGTGCCGGCGCGAGAGGCGGAGGCGTTACGGGCGCTGACGAACCGAGCGCCGTGCTCATCACGGATCAAAGGAGAAAACAATCATGACCATGACCGATCCCATCGCAGATATGCTTACGCGCGTGCGTAACGCAAACTCTGTCGGCAAGGAGACGGTGTCCATGCCGTCCAGCAAGAAACTTGTCGAGATTGCCCGAATCATGCAGGAGGAGGGCTACATCCAGCGCTACGACGTCGTCGAGGGCGACCCGCGCCCCACGCTGGAGATCGTTATGAAGTACGGTGAGAAGAAGGCCAAGACCATCCGCGGCATCAAGCGCATCTCCAAGCCGGGCCTGCGCATCTATGCCGGCAAGGACGAGCTGCCCCGCGTGCTGGGCGGCTTGGGCACGGCCATCATCTCCACGAGCCAAGGCGTCATGACCGACCGCGATGCCCGCCTGAAGGGCATCGGCGGCGAGGTCGTCGCCTACATCTGGTAGGAAAGGGAGGTTTGACATGTCTCGTATCGGCAAGCACCCCATCGACATTCCTGCCGGTGTTGAGGTGACCATCGACGGCCACGTCGTGACCGCCAAGGGCCCCAAGGGCGAGCTCAAGCGCGAGTTCAACCCGATGATGATCATCCGCCAGGAAGGCAGCCAGGTCATCGTCGAGCGCCCCAACGACAGCCGCGAGGCCAAGAGCCTCCACGGCCTCACCCGCACGCTCATCCACAACATGGTGGAAGGCGTCGCCAACGGCTTCTCCAAGAAGCTGCAGCTCGTCGGCGTCGGCTACCGTGCTTCCCTGAAGGGCAAGGACCTGGAGATGCAGCTCGGCTACTCTCATCCGGTTCTGTTCAGCTGCCCCGACAACATCACGTTCGAGTGCCCCAGCCAGACCGAGATCGTCGTCTCCGGCCCCAGCAAAGAGCAGGTCGGCCAGGTCGCGGCGAACATCCGCGAGTGGCGCAAGCCGGAACCCTACAAGGGCAAGGGCATCCGCTACGAGGGCGAGCGCATCCGCCGCAAGCTGGGCAAGGCCGCCAAGGGCGACTAATCAGCGGGCAGATAAAGGATTGAGAGCGAAGGAAGTATCATGAACAAGCTTCAGGAAAAGAAAGCCCGGCTTGCCCGCCGCCATCGTCGCGTCCGCGGCAAGATCTCCGGAACCGCCGAGCGTCCGCGCCTGTGCGTGACGCGCAGCAACAGCAACATCTACGTCCAGATCGTCGACGATGTCGAGCACAAGACCCTGTGCGGCGTGTCCACGCTGGGTCCCGACTTCAAGGCGACTGGCAAAAACGGTGCTAACGTCGAGGGCGCTGCCGCTTTGGGCGCCATCGTGGGCAAGATGGCCCAGGAGCGTGGCATCACGGAAGTCGTGTTCGACCGCGGTGGCCATCTGTATCACGGCCGCGTCAAGGCTCTTGCCGACGCCGCCCGTGAGGCCGGCCTGAAATTCTAGAAGGGGTTGAAGCATATGGCTCGCAAACAACAGCAGCAGCACGACGCCGGGGTTCCCGAGCTCCAGGAGCGCGTCGTCTACATCAACCGCGTGTCCAAGGTCGTCAAGGGCGGCCGCCGCTTCGCGCTGACCGCGCTGGTGGTGGTCGGCGACGGCAACGGCCGCGTCGGCGTGGGCATGGGCAAGTCCTCCGAGGTCCCCACTGCCATCAAGAAGGGCGTCGAGGACGCTAAGAAGAACATGTTCACGGTCCCCCTGACCGATTCCAAGACGCTTCCCCACGACGTCATCGGCGAGTTCGGATCCGGCCGCGTGCTCATCCGCCCCGCCGTCCCCGGCACCGGCGTTATGGCCGGCGGCCCGGTCCGCGCGGTCATGGAGCTGGCGGGCGTCCAGGACGTCATCACGAAGTCGATGGGCACCAGCAACGCCATGAACGTCGTCAAGGCTGCCGCCGAGGGCCTGAAGAACATGCAGAGCCCCGAGCAGGTTGCCGCCCGCCGCGGCATCTCGGTGGACAAGATCTTCGGTCGTAAGGAGGCTTAATCATGGCTGAGGCGAAGAAGACCCTGCGCATCACCCAGGTGAAGAGCTCCATCGGCTACAAGAAGGACCAGGAGGCGACGCTGCGCTCCCTGGGCCTGGGCAAGATCGGCCGCACGGTGGACCAGGTCGACAACGACGCGGTCCGCGGCATGATCTTCAAGGTGAAGCACCTGGTGGAGGTCGAGGAGCTGTAAGGGTCGAAACCCCCTTTACAGTCCCTTCTCAAATTAGGTAAAATGCCCGATTGGCGCTGTCTTGGAGGCAGTGCCAATCGTGCGTATTATAGGAAGTTTGCTGGCGGCGAGCTGCCAGCGCCGGGGCGATGCCCCGGGGCGACGAAAAGGAGTTGCACAACATGGAATTGAAGGATCTCAAGCCGGCTGCCGGCGCAACCAAGAACCGCAAGCGCGTGGGCCGCGGCCCCGCTTCCGGCACCGGCAAGACCGCCGGTCGCGGCATGAACGGCCAGAAGTCCCGCGCGGGCGGCGGCAAGGGTCCCCGTTTCGAGGGCGGCCAGACCCCGCTGGCGATGCGCCTTCCGAAGCTGCCCGGCTTCAAGAACCGCAACCGCGTGGAGTACCTGCCGGTCAACGTCGCGCGCCTCGAGGAGAAGTTCGAGGCCGGCGAGACCGTCGACGGCGAGAGCCTGAAGGCCAAGGGCATCATCAAGCATGCCGACGCCCTGGTGAAGGTGCTCGGCGACGGCGAGATCACCAAGGCCCTGACGGTCAAGGTCGATAAGGTTTCCGCTTCTGCTAAGGCTAAGATCGAAGCGGCTGGCGGAAAGGTCGAAGAGCCTTGCTAAGCTCCATCATCCAAGCGTTCAAGGTTCCGGAGCTGCGCAAGAAGATCCTCTTCACGCTGGGGATCCTGGCTCTGTACCGCCTCGGCGCCTACATACCGGTTCCGGGCATCCCGGTCAACGAGTTCGCCAACAGCGTGTTCTCGCAGGCCGGCGTGTCCATGACGATGCTCGACCTGTTCACCGGCGGCGCTCTGTCGAACTTCTCGGTGTTCTCGCTGGGCATCATGCCCTACATCACCGCGTCCATCATCATGCAGCTGATGCAGGGCGTCGTCCCGGCGATCGGCCGCTGGGCGCGCGAGGGCGAGGCGGGAAGGCGCAAGATCACGCAGATCACGCGCTATCTGACGCTGGTGCTGGCGCTCATCAACGCCATTGGCTACCTGCTGCTGTTCAAATCGCCCGCCTACAACGTGCAGTTCAGCACCGAGGTCCCCGGGATCCTGACGGACATCATCATCGTGTTCACGCTGGTCGCGGGCACCGCCTTCATCATGTGGATGGGCGAGCTCATCACCCAGCGCGGCGTGGGCAACGGCATGTCGCTGATCATCTTCATCAGCATCGTGTCGCGCGTCCCCGCTGCCATCTACTCGTCGATCACCCAGAGCTCGGCCGACTTCGGCATGGCGCTGGCCATCACGATCCTCATCGTGGTCGTGGTGCTGATCTGCATCCCGCTGATCATCTTCGTCGAGCGTGCGCAGCGCCGCATCCCCGTGAACTACTCCAAGCGCATGCAGGGCCGCATGATGGTGGGCGGCCAGTCCACCTACATCCCGCTGAAGGTGAACGCGGCAGGCGTCATCCCCATCATCTTCGCCAGCTGCATCATCTACTTCCCGGCACAGCTCGCCGCGCTGTTCAACGTCGGCTGGCTGACCGCCGTGGCGGATGCGGTTTCGGCGGGCTGGGTCAACTGGATCCTCACGGTCGGCCTCATCGTCTTCTTCGCGTACTTCTACACCTCCATGGTGTACAACCCCGAGGAGACCTCCGACAACCTGCGTAGGAACGGCGGGTTCATCCCCGGCGTGCGTCCCGGCAGCGCCACGGTGCAGTACATCAAGGACGTCCTGCACCGCGTCACGCTCCCCGGCGCGCTGTTCATCGCCGCGATCGCGGTCATCCCCACGATCCTGTTCTACTTCACGGGCAACCAGCTGATCCAGGCGTTCGGCGGCACCTCCATCCTCATCATGATCAGCGTCGCGCTGGACACGATGAGCAAGGTGGAAAGCCCGCTGAAGATGCACAACTACGCCGGCTTCTTCACGTCGGGCGGTCCGTCGGCCTGCGGGCCGACGGAACTGCTAGACGCTGCGGGCCCCTGTCGCACCGGATCTTCACGCGATCCTCGGAGCTTGCGTACCAAAGTACGCGGCGCTCCGACGATCCCGCGAATCTCCGGCACGAGAGGGGCCCTCGCTGTCTCTACGAACGAAAGTTTGCTTTCCTTTGCAGGAGGGTTAGGGCGGTATCGGCTCGAGCCCCTTTTCTGTTTATGGGCGGGATTATTCGGAAATGCGGTCCGGTTCGAGCGCGCTCGGCTATAATGGTGCGGTCGATCTGAGATCGTGTTATCGAAAGGAATCCAAATGAACATAGTTCTGTTGGGCGCTCCGGGCGCCGGCAAGGGCACGCAGGCCGCCAAGCTCGTCGAGGAGTTCGGCACCGCCCACATCTCCACGGGCGACATGCTCCGCGCCGCCGTGAAGGCGGGCACCGACCTCGGCAAGAAGGCGAAGACCTACATGGATGCCGGCGAGCTGGTCCCCGACGACGTCATCATCGGCTTGGTCCTCGAGCGCCTTCAGGAACCCGACACCGCCAACGGCTTCATCTTGGACGGCTTCCCGCGCACGTCCGCGCAGGCCGTCGCCCTCGACGCCGAGCTGGGCAAGCTCGAGCGCCCGCTGACCGCCGCCCTGCTCATCGACGTGGAGTCCGAGGTCATCGTCAAGCGCCTGACCTCCCGCCGCATGTGCAAGGAGTGCGGCTACATCGGCTCCGTCGCCGACGAGAAGTGCCCCAAGTGCTCCGGCGAGATGTACCAGCGCGACGACGACAACGAGGCAACGGTGCGCAACCGCCTCGACGTGTACGAAAAGTCCACTTCTCCGCTCATCGACTACTACCGCGGCTGCAACCTCCTGGTGACCATCGACGGCGATCGCGACCCCCAGGTCGTCTACGCCGACGTCAAGAACGCGCTGGGCTGCTAGCGACGGCGATCCCCAGCCGATCGGCGGTTCCGCCGCCGACCTTTCGTCGCCGAGGGCGGGCTTGCTTGCAGGCCCGCCCTTTTTTAAGCGGGGGATCGGCTATCATCCGATTCTGCCGCCGCGCATCGCCCGAAAGCGCGGGGCGGCTTGAGCCTAGGAACATCGACGGAGACGACACATGCCCACTGTTCGAGCGAACATGACGTATGCCTGGCAGGGCTTCGCGCGCAAGCACGGCGCCTTCGCCAAGCGGCTGGCGAAGCGCTTCGCCTTCATCGTCGTCATCGCGTTCCTGCTCGAGGCGCTCGTGTTCAACTGCGCGTATTTCATCAGCATGGGCTACAACACCATCAACATGGACGATCGGCTGGGGTTGCGCGAATCGACCGACGATCAGTACCTGGTCACCGAGGTGAACCACGTCATCGAGTTCACCGACCTCAACACCGAGGTGCACAACGTGCACCTCGACTTCGACTACCGGCAGCCCGCCCAGCAGCTTGTCGTGAAGATCCAGTTCACCGACGAGGCGCATCGCACCTACTTCGACACCACCGACTACACGATAGGCGTGCCCGAGGTGGAGCTGTCCACCCTGTGCGACCAAAGCGAGTACATCAACCTCAACACCAGCGGCCGCGTCGACAGCCTGCGCATCGAGATCGCCGGCGACAACGTGAGCTATCCCATACGCCTGACCTCGGTGGAGCTGAACGCGCACCATCCCTTCATCTTCAACTCGACGCGCTTCCTGCTGGTAGCCGGCGTGCTGGCCCTGGCGTTCGTGTTCAGGCCGGGTTCGTCGATCTACCGCATCGGCATCGTCGAGCGGCCGAGGTTCTCGAAGACGGCCATCGTGCTGACGGTGGCGATAGAGGCGATGCTGCTCAGCTCGTACCTGTTCTTCGGATCGAACCTCGTCGGCGTCGCCACCGCCAACTACAACAGCGGTTCGTGGGACGGGTCGAGCCTGGTGAACGCGTTCGAGGTGGGCGGCGACAACGCCCAGCAGTACGCCGAGCTGGCCAAGGCGATGTCGCACGGCCAGCTCTACCTCGACGAGGAGCCGCCCCAGTGGCTCCAGGACATGGACGATCCCTACGACCGCGGCGCGCGCGACGAGCTGCAGAAGGAGACGGGGGAGGACTACCTGTTCGACGTCGCCTACTACGACGGGCACTACTACGTGTACTTCGGCGTGGTCCCGGTGATCCTGTTCTACCTGCCGTTCTACCTGCTAACAGGTGCGAACTTCCCCACGGCGATAGGCGTGCTGGCCTCGGTGCTGGCGTTCGTCCTGGGATGCTCGGCGCTCCTGGACCGCTTCGCCCGCTACCATTTCAAGCGCGTGAGCCTGGGGCTGTACCTGCTGCTGCAGGTTCCGCTGACGATGTGCAGCGGCATCCTGTACCTGCTGAAGTTCCCGACGTTCTACTCGCTGCCCATCGCGCTGGGCCTGGCGTTTTCCGTATGGGGCCTGTACTTCTGGACCTGCGGCCGCACCGCCCGGTGCCGCTGCGGCTGGTACCTGGCGGGCTCGCTGTGCATGGCGCTGGTCGCGGGCTGCCGCCCGCAGCTGCTGGTGCTGTCGTTTCTGGCCTTCCCGCTGTTCTGGCGCCCCTACGTGTCCGAGGGCAGGCTGTTCACCCCGCGCGGGGCGAAGGAGTTCGCCTGCTTGGTCGCGCCATACGCGGTGGTGGCGGCGGGGCTAGGGGCCTATAACTACGCGCGCTTCGGGTCGTTCACCGACTTCGGCGCCAACTACAACCTCACCGTCAACGACATGACGAAGCGCGGTTGGAACATCGGCAGGCTGGCGCCGGCGCTGTTCTCGTACTTCTTCCAGCCGCCCAGCGTCTCGGGGGCGTTCCCCTTCCTGCAAGCGGCGCCGTTCGAGACGACCTACATGGGCCAGACCATCAAGGAGCCGACGTTCGGCGGCATCCTGGTGTGCCTGCCTATCCTGTGGACGCTGGCCTTCTCGCGCAGGCTGCTGCGGATCCGCACGGCGAAGCGCTCCACCCGCACCATCGCGGGCGTCATCGGGGTGCTCATCGCGGGCGGCGTCGTGGTGGCGATCGCCGACGCCGAGATGGCGGGCATCCTGCAGCGCTACTACGCGGATTTCAGCTTCATGTTCTTGGCGGCGTCGGTGCTGTTGCTGTTCATAGCCAACGAGAACCTGGAGCCCGGCGCCACGTCCACGAGGATCCTGACCAAGGTCCTTTTGGCGGCGGTATGCGTCTCGGTGCTCTACAGCGCGCTGCTGTGCTTCGTCCCGGAGATCGGGTGGGTGTCGGACGCGTATCCCTGGGCGTACCAGGACATCGTGGAGATGGTCCAATTCTGGACATGATGGCCGGATGATTCGCTTGATATCGACATAGACGACCGCATCGAACGAAACGTAGGGAAAGGAAAGGGGAGACAGATGGAATTCATCATCGCTAAGGACTACGACGAGATGAGCCGTTTGGCGGCGGACAGGATCGCCGCCTGCTTGGCCGAGAAGCCCGATTGCGTGCTGGGCTTGGCGACGGGATCCACCCCCATCGGCCTGTACGCCGACCTGGTGGAGGATTGCAAGGCGGGCAAGATCGGGTTCGCCGGCGCCACCACGTTCAACCTCGACGAATACCGCGGGCTCGACCCGAAGCATGTGCAGAGCTATCGCTACTTCATGCAATCCCACCTGTTCGACCATGTGGATGTCGACGTGTCGCGCACGCACGTCCCCGACGGCGCCAACCCGGACGCGCAAGCGGCCTGCGACGAGTACGAGCGCGCCATCGACGAGGCGGGCGGCATCGACCTGCAGCTTCTGGGCCTCGGGCACAACGGACACATCGGCTTCAACGAACCCGACGAGGCGTTCCCGGTGACCACGCATGTGGTGGCGCTGACGGAGAGCACCATCATGGCGAACAGCCGCCTGTTCGACTCGATCGACGAGGTTCCCCGCGAGGCCTACACCATGGGCGTGGGCACCATCATGAAGGCGCGCAGCATTCTGGTGGTGGCGAGCGGCGCCGACAAGGCCGGCATCGTGAAGGAGGCGTTCTTCGGCCCCGTGACGCCGAAGGTGCCCGCCTCGGCGCTGCAGCTGCATCCGAACGTGACGGTCATCGTCGACGCGGAAGCCGGCTCGCTATGCGCGTAACGGGCGGCAGGGTCTTCCAGGACGGGCGCTTCGTCGAGGCGGAGGTGCTGGTGGACGCCGGCCGCATCGCCGGCGTGGCGCCCGGCGCGGATGCGGCGGTCGCGGAGGGGGAGGCGTCAGTCGACGCGCGGGGATGCTACGTCGTGCCCGGCTTCGTGGACATCCATTTCCATGGCTGCAGGGGAGCAGACCTGTGCGACGCATCCGAGGAGGCGATCCGCGAGATCGCCCGTTACGAGGCGTCTCGCGGCGTCACAGCCATATGCCCGGCGACGATGACCTATCCCGAGGAGCGGCTCGCGTCCGTCGTGCGCGCGGCGGCTGCGCTCGAACCTGCGGCCGACGAGGCCGCGCTGGCGGGCATCAACATGGAGGGGCCGTTCATCTCTCCGGACAAGATCGGCGCGCAGAACCCGGCCTACGTGCAGCGCGCCGATGCGGCCATGCTGCGCCGCCTGCAGGGGGAGTCGGGCGGCTTGGTGAAGCTGGTGGACATCGCGCCGGAGGAGCCGGGCGCGCTCGATTTCGTCTCGGAGGCATCCGACGAGGTGCGGGTGTCGCTTGCGCACACGTGCACGGACTACGAGACGGCGCGCGAGGCATTCGAGCGCGGCGCGCGGCACCTCACGCACCTGTACAACGCCATGCCGGGACTGCATCATCGCAAGCCGGGCCCCATCGCCGCCGCGTGGGAGCATCCCGACGTCACCGTCGAGCTGATCTGCGACGGCGTGCACATCCATCCCGCCATGGTCCGCTTGACCTTCGGCCTGTTCGGCGCGGAGCGCATCTGCCTCATCAGCGACTCGATGCGCGCGACGGGCTTGGAGGACGGGTCCTACGACCTCGGTGGGCAGCAGGTCGAGGTTCGCGGAAACGTGGCGACGCTCGCCGACGGGACCATCGCCGGCTCGGTGACCGACCTCGCCGCGTGCGTGCGCCATGCGGTGTTGGACATGGGCATCCCCCTGGAGGATGCGGTGCTGGCGGCCACGCTCACGCCCGCCCGCGCCATCGGTATCGACGCCGAGCGCGGCAGCATCGAGCCCGGCAAGGTCGCCGACCTCGTCGTGCTGGACGAGGACTTGAACGTCAAGCGCGTCATCCTGCGGGGCGAGCTGATCAAGTAGCAGCCAAGCGAACCCGATGGCGAAAGAAGCCCCATCCTGCTCATTCGATTTGCAGGATGGGGCTTCTTTGATTCAGGGTGATGGCGAACATGCGGCGGCGGGGACGGGCGGGAGGGCTCGCGCGCAGTTTCCGCAGCCCCTTGAACGCGATCGAAGATCGCGTTATGCAAAGGCGAGGACCTGTTTGAGCACGTGCCCTTTCGTCCGTCCCCGCCGCTGGAAAGGCTAGGCGATCGCGTTCGCGAACCAGCTGGTGATGCTGGTGGGGTGGGTGATCGCGGTGCCCACGACGATGGCGAAGGCGCCGGCTTCGATGGCGGTCTTGGCGTCGTCGAGCGTGTGGATGCGGCCCTCGCAGAACACCGGGGTGCCGGACGACTCGGCGGCGGCGACCGCCTCGCGCAGGAACTCGAGGTCGGGGCCTGCGGTCTTGGAGCGCGCGTCGGTGTAGCCGGCGAGCGTGGTGCTCACGATGTCGACGCCCGCGGCCAGCGCGCGTTCGACGTCGGCCATGCACGAGCAGTCCGCCATGACGAGCGTCTCGCCGCGCAGCGCCTCGACCGTCTCCTCGAACGTGCGGCCGTCGGGACGCGGGCGATCGGTGGCGTCGAGCGCGACCACGTCGGCGCCGGCGGCGATGCAGGCGCGCGCATGGCGCAGCGTGGGGGTGATGTAGACGCCCTCGTGCCCTTCCTTCCATAAGCCGATGACGGGGACCTCCACGCGGCCCTTGATGGCGGCGATGTCGGAGAGGCCCTGGCAGCGGATCGCGGCAGCGCCGCCCAGCTCGGCCGCGCGCGCCATCTGCGCCATGGTCTCGGGGTGGCGCAGCGGCTCGCCCATGTACGCCTGGCAGCTGACGATCAGCTTGCCCTGCAGGGATTCGATCAGGGGGTTCATAGCAGGCTCCTTCTTTTCAAAACGAAGATCGGCGGTACCGGCTCCTTGCGAGGCGGTTGCCGCCGATCGGGATGCTAGCGATCGTCCGCCAACGTGTCGAGCAGAAACTCGGTCGCACCGACGAGGGGCGCGTCGCCGCCCAGCTCGGCATCGACGATGGGCAGCTGGGACAGCACGTCGGGTATGCGCTCGAGGAAGCCCCTGGAGACCTCGTCGCGCCAGATCCGGCCCGCCTTGGCGACGGAACCGGAAAGGACGATCAGGTCCGGGTCGAGCATGTTGGTCCAGCCTGCCAGCGACACGCCCAGCGCATAGCCCGCCTGACGGATGATGCGCAGCGCATCGTCTTCGCCGTCGTTGGCGGCTTGGGAGATCTCGGCGCCCGAAAGCGCTTTGCCAGTGAGCTTCCTGTAACAGGCTTCGATGCCGCTTCCCGCGGCCACCGCCTCCAAGTCGACGATGCCCTCGTCGACGCCCAAGGCGGCCGGCCCCAGCGGATTGGGGACGCAGCCCAGCTCGCCGGCGAATCCGTGGTTGCCTCGGACGATGGACCCGTGCGCGATGATGCCGCCGCCCAAACCCGTTCCGGCGGCCACGACGACGCAGGTCCGCGCGCCGCGGCCGGCGCCCCAGCGCGCCTCGCCCAGCGCATGGGCCTGCACGTCGTTGAGCACGGCAACGGGGATGCCGAACGCCTCCTCCAGCGCGGCGCCTAACGGCTGACCGGTCCAACCGGGCATGATCTCGTTGGCGTAGGCGATGCTGCCGTCATGCGCGTCCACGCGGCCGGCGGTGGAGACCCCGATGCCGGCAAGCGTTCCCTCGGCGGCATCGGCGAGCTCGCGAGCAAGCGCGATGACCGTCGCCAGCACGGCGTCTCCGCCGCGAGCCGCCTCGGTGGGGACGGTCTTGCGTGCGACGATGCGCGGTTGCGCGCCGCCTTCGAGCGCGACGATTGCCCCGGCGATCTTGGTGCCGCCTATGTCCAATGCCAAAGACGCCTGCGGCAGCGCGCAGGCGTCTTTCGAATCGATGGTTCCCATGCCTACTTGTCCGCGTCGAGCAGGCCGCCGGCGATGAGCACGTTGCGGATCGCCTCGACGTCCTCGCCCTCGAGCGCCTGGACGGGCTCGCGCATCTGGTTGGTGTTGAACACGCCCAGCTGCCACAGGGCGGTCTTGAACGCGCCCACGCCCGCGCCGAAGCCGACGGTGGCCTTGACCTTGCGGGTCATGAACATCAGGCGCGCCAGGTGGTCCTGCAAGCGCTTGACCTCGTCCCAGTCGCCCGCCTGGTACGCCTTCCACTGGGCGACGTAGCTGTCGGGATCGACGTTGGCAAGGCCCGGCACCGAACCATCGGCGCCGGCGAGGTAGGCGCCGTCGACGCACACCTCATGGCCGGTGAGCAGCTGCAGCGGATGGCCGGCGTCCTCGTTCTCGATGACGAGCCAGCGGAACGACACATCGTCGCCGGAGGAGTCCTTCACGCCCTGGATGACGCCGTCTTTGCCCAGACGCACCAGCATCGTGGGATCGAGCTTGGTGTGCACGCACACGGGCAGGTCGTAGGCGAACAGCGGCAGGTCGGTGTGCTCGCGGATGGCGCGGAAGTGGCGCTCGGTCTCCTTCGGGCCGCCCAGCGCGTAGAACGGGGCGGTGGCGACGATGGCGTCGACGCCGAATCCCTTGGCGCGCTTGGCTTGGTCGACTACGCGCATGGTCTCCATGTCGATGATGCCGGCCAGCACGGGGACGCGCTTGTTGACGATGGCCACGGCCTCCTGCAGCACGTGGTAGCGCTGCGCGTCGGTGAGGAAGGCGACCTCGCCCGAGGAGCCCAGGAAGAACAGGCCGTCGACGCCGGCTTTGATCATGCGGTTGATGGAGCGCTCCAGCGCCTCCAGATCCAGGTGCCTATCTGCCGTCAGCGGAATGACAACCGGGGGGATGACGCCGCGAAACGGTGAATCTGCCATGGGAATACCCCTTCTAACGTATCGGCTGCAAATGTCAGACCAGCGTAAACCGCCGAGGGCGCAGCGTCAACGAAAACCGCAGATCATCATGAAATCGCTCCAGAAAAAAGACCCCCGGGCGGTTGCCTCGGGGGTCTTGCTCGAGCAGTCGGCGTTCGCCGCCGCTATTCCTTGACCTTGCCCAGGTCGGGGTGGAGCAGCGAAGGGGCGGCGCCCAGGAGCAGGCGCGTGTAGTCGTCCTTCGGGTTGTTGAACACCTGCTCCGCCGTGCCGCGCTCGACCGCCTGGCCCTTGTTCATGACGATGATGCGGTCGGAGATGTAGCGCACGGTCTGGATGTCGTGGCTGATGAACACCATCGCCAGGCCCAGCTCCTTCTTCAGATCCATCAGCAGGTTCAGGATCTGCGCGCGGACGGACACGTCGAGGGCCGAGGTGGGCTCGTCGGCGATGATCGCGTCGGGCTTAAGCGACAGGGCGCGGGCGATCGCCACGCGCTGGCGCTGGCCGCCGGACAGCTGTCCCGGCAGGGCGTCGAGCGCGGACGAGGGCAGGCCCACCATGCCGATGAGCTCCTGCACGCGCTTCTCGCGCGATTGCGGGTCGCCAACCTTGTGGACCAGCATGGGGTCCATAAGCTGGTCGTGGATGGTCATGCGCGCGTTCAGCGCGGTTGCCGGATCTTGGAACACCACCGAGATCACGCGGCCGATGTGGCGGCGCTGCGCGGCGGTGCGCTTGGTGACGTCCTCGCCCTTGAAGAACACGCGGCCGGACGTGGGCGCCTGCAGGCCGCACATCACGTTGGCGGTGGTGGACTTGCCGCAGCCGGACTCGCCCACGATGCCCAGCGTCTGGCCGGGCATCAGGCGCAGCGTGAGGCCCTGCACCGCATGCACGATGTTGGGGTGCAGAAGCGAGCCGGTGCGCGTCTTGAAGTCGACGCGGATGTCGTCCAGGAAGATGATGGGCATGACCCCGTTGATGGCGCCGCCGGGCTCGGCGGGGGGCTTGACGCCCTCGGCCTCGTCGGCAGCGGCGGCGGCCGCAGCGGCGGCGTCCAAGTCGGCGCCATCGGCGATGCGCGCCTCCTGGGCCGCCTCGGCGGCACGGTCGTCGGCGGTCACGGTGTCGGATGCTGCTGCCGCAGCCCCGGCGAGGGCAGCCTCGTCGGCAGCATCTACTTTACGCGGATCGAGTTCGCTCATAGCAGCACCCCTTCCGGAAGATACGGCTTGATGCCGAGGCGCTTCAACTCGCTGTCAGGCAGCTCGGCATAGTAATGGTCGGTATCGGGGACGCGCTTGAGCATCGGGCGGATCTGCGACACCTTGTCCGGATGGCTGGAGCGCGGCGTGAAGCGGTCGCCAGCGGGGAAGTCCTTGGGGCTGGGGACGCTGCCGGGCACCTGGTGCAGGCGGGCGCCGCCGGCCTCGATGGAAAGCACCGAACCCAGAAGGCCGCGGGTGTACTCGTGGATGGGGCTGCACAGGATGTCCTTCACGGGGCCCTGCTCCACGATCTGGCCGGCGTACATGACGGTGATGGAGTTCGCCACCTCGGCGACGAGCGCCAGGTCGTGGCTGACGAACACCATCGCGAAGCCGAGCTCCTTCTGCAGCTTGTTCAGAAGGTCGATGACCTGCTTCTGCACCGTCACGTCGAGCGCCGTGGTGGGCTCGTCGGCGATGACGACCTTCGGGTCGCGCGTCAGGGCCATGGCGATCAGCACGCGCTGGCGCTGGCCGCCGGAAAGCTCATGCGGGTAGGATTCCAGCGTGCGCTTGGGATCCAAGCCCACCAGCTCCAGCAGATCCTCGGCGCTGCGGGTGCCGCCGCGCTGCGTGAGCTGCTTCATCTGGGCGCTGATGAGCATCGAGGGGTTCAGCGAGGACAGCGCGTCTTGGTAGACCATGGCGATCTCGCGGCCGCGCAGGGCGTTGCGCTCGCGGTCGGACATGGCCAGCAGGTTCTCGCCGTCGTAGAGGATCTCGCCGGAGATCTGGGCCTTCGGGTCGAGCAGGCCCATGATGGCGAGCGAGGTGATGGACTTGCCGCAGCCGGACTCGCCCACAAGGCCCATGGTCTGGCGCGGGCGGACGACGAAGCTCAAGTGGTCCACGACGTTCACGTCGCCATGGCGCGGGAACTTGATGCACAGGTCCTTGACCTCCAAGATGGGCGGCACGTCGGTGCGCGCCTCGAAACGGTCGGTGCGGACCTGCTCCATCTCGCGCAGGCGGGTGAGGCGCTTCTCCAGCATCTCGGCCTGGGCCTCGTAGGCCAGGCGCGGGTCGGCGATGAGGCGGTCGGCCTCGCGCTCGGACTCGGCGTTGCCCTCTTCGACCTTCACGGCGCTCTTAGGAGCGGCCATGGCGTCGGTCATGCCCTCGGACACGATGTTGAGGCACAGCACCGTCAGCATGATCATGATGCCGGGGAACAGGGCCTGCCACCAACGGCCGGCGAGCACGCCCGCGCGGGCGTCCGAGAGGATGTTGCCCCAGGTGGGCGTGGGCTCGGGGATGCCGGCGGCGATGAACGACAGGGATGCCTCGAACACGATGGCGTCCGCGACGAGCACGATGGTGAACACCAGCACCGGCGCGATGCAGTTGCGCACGACGTGCTTGATCAGGATCCACGGTGCGCGCGCGCCGCTGACGACGACCGCGCGGACGTAGTCCTGGTTGTACTCGCTCATCACGTTCGCGCGCACGATGCGGGCGATCTGCGGGATGTACAGGAAGCCGATCGCGAAGATCAGCGAGGGAACCGTGTTGCCGAACACGATGACGAACGTGGCGGCCAGGGCGATGCCGGGGAACGACATGATGACGTCGAGGATGCGCATGATCACTTCCGAGACCCACTTGCGGGCCACGGCGGCGATGGACCCGATGATGGAGCCCAGGACCAGCGCGAAGGCGGTCGCGCCCAAGCCGATGACCAGCGAGTAGCGGGCGCCGTACATTAGGCGCGACAGCACGTCGCGGCCCTTGTCGTCGGTGCCGAACAGGAATTCGCCGCTGGGCGCCTGGCGCGCGGTGAAGATCTGCTGGGGGTCGTAGGGGGCCAGCACTCCGGCGAGCGCTGCCATGATCACGATCAGGAGCAGGACGATCAGCGAGATGCGCGCCCCGAGGGTCATCGCCTTCCAGCGGCGGAAGCGCACCTTGCCGGGGTTCGCCTCCATCTTCTTGGTGAGATTTCCACGTAGTTGAACCATGTTACACCGTCCTGATGCGCGGATCGATCAGGATATAGAGCATATCCACGATGATGTTGATGATGATGAAGGTGATGGCCACCACCAACGCGACGCCTTGGATGAGCATGACGTAGTTGGACTGGATGCCCGACAGGATGGCCATGCCCATGCCGGGGAGGTTGAAGATGACCTCGATGACCACCGCGCCGCCGATCAGGTAGCCGATGCGCATGCCCAGCACCGTGACGGGCGTGATCAGCGCGTTGCGCAGCACGTTGCGCCCGATGACGACGGCCTTGGGGATGCCGGCGCCCAGCGCGGTGCGCACGTAGTCCTTGTCCAACTCCTCGACCATCGACGTGCGGATGACGCGCGTCATCTGGCCGATGACGGGGAAGGCCAGCGCCACGGCGGGCATGGCCATGCGCGCGATGTAGCCGCCCGGATCCGAGGTGAACGCGGGCAACGCGCCGGAGGCGGGCAGCAGGTGCAGGTTCGACGAGAAGAGCAGGATCAAAAGGACCGCCAGCCAGAACGACGGGGTGGCGACCATGATGATCGAGATGACGCGGATGAGCTGGTCGGGCCACTTGTCGCGGTAGATGGCCGAGACGACGCCCAGGATGACGGCCAGCACCACGGCGATGATCAGGCCGATGAACGTCAGCTGCAGCGTGACCGGCAGCGCGGTGGCGACGCGCTCGCCTACCGAGAGGTAGTTCGCGCCGTAGGTGCCCAGGTCCCCCTGGAACAGGCCCACCATGTAATTGCAGTACTGGATGATGATCGGGTCATTCAGCCCATGCTCTTCCCGGTACGCAGAGATCTGCGCGGGGGTGGCGTTCTCGCCGAGCACGGCCGTTGCCTGGTCGATGGGCGAGAGCGACATGAGGAAGAACACGAGGATGGTGACGCCGAAGATCATGATCGGCAACGCTATGAGGCGTCTGCCGATCAGGCGCAAGAGATTGCTCACTTGTTCCCCTTTCTCCGTGCGTGAGCGGGCGCGAGGCGCGTCCGCGATCTCCTCCCTAGCGCGGCGGATGCGCGCTGATCGGAATATTATACCGTTATTCCCGTGTTCCGCCCTCCTTGTATGCATCCGATCTTTTACAGGTTCTTTATTTTATCCGCCTTTTGCCCGATAATAGGGGATGCGTGGCCGGCGGAGACGCCGTCGGCCGAAGCGGGCCCGCCTCCATTCGGGGCGGCTCCGCGGGCACGCGCGGGCAACCCGTCCGCGCGTACGGAGGGGCGCCCCGTGCGTCCCAGGACCTACGGAGGGACATCTATGGAAAAGCTGAGTGAGAAAATGCTCACCCGCCGCTCGTTCGTCGTCGGCGGAACCGCGGCTGCTGCGGCTGCGAGCCTGGCGCTCGCCGGTTGCGGCGGCGGTGGCGGCGAGAAGGAAGCGGCTCCCGCCGAGGGCGGCGAGGAAGCGGCTCCCGCCGAGGGCGGCGCGCTGACGGCGGCTTGCGGCTACAGCTCCACCAACGTCGACCCGGTCGACCTCAACGGCGGCTCCGCGCTGATGCTCGCGGCCACCATGCACGTGTTCGAGGGCCTCTACGACCTCGACCTGCACACCTATGAGACCTACCCCGCGCTCGCCGCTGACGAGCCCGTCAAGGTCTCCGACACCGAGTACGAGGTGACCCTGCGCGAGGGCGCCATGTTCTCCGACGGCAACCCCGTGACGGTCGACGACGTGGTCAACGCGTTCGAGCTGAACATGGCCGCCGGCACGATCGGCCCCTTCCTGACCTTCATCGCCGGCGTCGCGAAGAAGGACGACACCACCGTCTCCATCACGCTGAACTATCCCTTCGAGAGCCTGCTGAAGGCGCGTCTGTCGCTGGTCAAGGTGTTCCCGGCCTCGCTGTCCGAGGACGACCGCAAGAAGATGCCCATCGGCTCCGGCCCTTGGAAGTACGTCTCCGTCAACGGCGACGACGGCGGCATGATCGAGTTCGCCCCCAACGAGAACTACAACGGCTCCAAGGCGGCCACCGCCGACAGCATGTCCTGGAACGTGCTGCTCGACGACACCGCCCGCACCACCGCCCTGCAGGAGGGCTCGGTGCAGGTCATGGAGAACGTGCCCGCTGTCAATGAGGAGCAGCTGGTCGGCGCCGGCGCCGCCGTCGAGTTCGTCCAGGGCTTCAGCCAGGCGTTCCTGATGTTCAACTGCCAGAAGGCGCCCTTCAACGACAAGCGCGTCCGCCAGGCCATCTTCTACGCCATCGACTACGACAAGCTGATCGCCAACCAGCTGGCCGGCAAGGCCGCCAAGGTGACGGGCTACCTCAACGAGGATCACCCGAACTACAACCCGGCCTCCACGGTGTACGAGTACAACCCCGAGAAGGCCAAGGAGCTGCTCGCCGAGGCTGGCGTGACCGAGCTGAACTTCACGATGGACGTGAACAACAACTGGGTCGCCGACCTCGCCCCCACGATCAAGGAGGACTTCGACGCGCTGGGCATCGGCGAGTGCACCATCAACGAGATGAAGATCGACTGGGCCTCCTACGCCCCGTCCGATTCCGAGCTGTCCTACGACGTCATGCTGACCCCGGGCGACCCGACCTGCTTCGGCAACGACCCCGACCTGCTGATGAGCTGGTGGTACGGCGACAACGTGTGGACCGAGGGCCGTTCCTGCTGGCAGAAGGCCGGCGACGGCAAGTGGCAGGAGCTGCAGGACCTCATGCAGCAGGCGCGCGAGGCCACCGGCGACGAGCAGCAGCAGCTGTGGAACCAGTGCTTCGACATCATCGCCGAAGAGGCTCCCATCTACGCGCTGTTCCATCGCCAGACCGGCACCGGCTGGCAGGAGAGCATGATCTCCGGCTTCGAGCCCATTGGCACGACCGGCCTGATCTTCCTGGGCGCTTCCGCCGCTCAGGCGTAAGCCTCGCATCGAAGCTGGCATGCGCCCCGCGCGATGCGGAGCTAGCATGACACGAAAGCCGATCCGCCCCGCGCGGATCGGCTTTCTCTTTTCCGCGCTGGCGAGGGAGCGTGGGAAGGCGTGCCATTAGATGTGTCCCTTTGGCACGCGCGATGCGGCTCCGTTCTGCCACGAAGGTGAAAAGGGGACGGTCGCTTTTTCACATTTGCCTAATGTGAAAAAGCGAC
>URRZ01000005.1 GCA_900550385.1 uncultured Coriobacteriaceae bacterium
TCGCCTCAAGCCTCTTGGCGCGCTCGGCCTTCGCCTCGGGCGAAATCTGGTCGTCGCGCTCGGCCGCAGGCGTTCCCGCGCGCTTCGAATAGCGGAAAATGTGCATCTTCGAAAAACGGCATGTCTCAGCCACACGGCATGTCTCAAGGAAGTCTTCTTCAGTTTCGCCAGGGAAACCCACAATAACGTCGGTCGAAAGCGATAGCTGCGGCATGGCCGCATACAGCTTCTCGACCAGGCCCAAAAATCGCTCGGCGCTATAGGGGCGTCGCATTTCGCGCAGCACCTTGCTCGAACCCGATTGCAGCGGCAAATGCAAATGGCGGCAAATGCGGCCATTCGATGCGGCCATAAGCTCAATGAGGTCGTCGTCGACGTCGCGCGGCTCAATCGACGACACGCGGAAACGAACGCGCGGCACCACCCCGAGGCCCGAATCGGCGGGAAATTCCTCATCGACCGCCTTCATAAGGCAACGCAGCAAATCTGCCAGGCGCATGTCGCCCTCGCGATACGAGCCCAAATTAATGCCCGTAAGCACGATTTCACGCACGCCCGCGCGCGCGAGCTCACGCACTTCCGCAATAATCTCCTCGGAGGGTCGCGATGTGGCACGCCCACGCGCAACATGCACGATGCAGTACGTGCACGCATTGTTGCAGCCATCTTGCACCTTCACGCCAACGCGCGTGGGAAATTCCTCACCCGCACGAATGGCGGCCAAGGCGGGCGACGTGCTCGCCTGGGAACCAAGCACGTCGGCCATAGCGCCTTTCGGCACCACTTCGACGCGAGGATCCATCTCGGTATAGGTAATGGGGTCGATAGCGGCGGCGCAACCGGTCACAACGACGCGAGCAAAATCGTTCGCGCGCAGCGCCTGGCGCACGGCCTTGCGCGTTTTCTTTTCAGCCTCGCCCGTAACGGTACACGTGTTCACCACAATGAAATCGGCTGCTTCAATGGGCACTTCTCGCCCACCGTCCGCAATAAGGGTGGCTGCGAAATCGTCGCTTTCGACACGGTTCACCTTGCAACCAAGGTTCACCACATGGAAAGCGGCTGCATTATTTTTAGTCTGTTCCAACAAAGGCATTCCTTGCATTCGGCAATCGACGGCAATCAGACGGCACTCAATCGTTTTAGGCAACCAGTGTACCCGAAGCGAAAGCGAAAAAGCCGCAACAACAAAAAGGCACCCAGCTCTATGCCGGGTGCCTTCATGCTTGCTAGTTGAACGCGTCGCGCAGCTTCTGCAAGGGGGAGCGCGCCTGGGCGACGTCCTCCCCCATCTCGTGCGCGAACTGCTCGAGGATCTCGCGCTGCTTCTTGTTGAGCTTCTTGGGGACGACGACGTTCACGTGGACCAGCAGGTCGCCGCGCTGCTCGCTGCGGAACTTCGGCATGCCGTGGTTGCGGACGCGCACCACCTGCTCGTTCTGACAGCCCTCGGGTATGCGGACCTTCACGGCCTCGTTCTCGAAGATGCCGTCGATGGTGATCTCGACGCCCAGCGCCGCCTGTGCCATGGAAACGTTCGCGCGCGCATGCAGGTTGTCGCCCTCGCGCTCGAAGAACTCATGCGGCTGGATGCGGCACGTGACGATGAGGTCGCCCGCCTTGGCCCCCTGCATGCCCGCCTCGCCGAAACCCGTCAGGCGGAGTTGCTGGCCGTCGCGGATGCCTACCGGGACCTCGACGGAGACGCGCTGGCGATCGGGCACGCGGCCCTGGCCCTCGCACTCCGGGCAGGGGTTCTCGATGATCTTGCCGGTTCCGGAGCACTTCTTGCAGGTGGTCGAGCTCTGCATGTCGCCCAGGAAGGTCCGCTGGACCGTGACGACGCGCCCGCGCCCGCCGCAGTCGGGGCACGTGGCCTCGTGCCCGTCCGGCCCGAGGCCCGTGCCGTCGCAATCGGGGCACGGGGCGAGACGGTCGTAGACGATCTCCTTCTTGGCGCCGGCGGCGACCTCCTCCAGCGTCAGGCGCAGGCCCACGCCCATGTCGCGCCCTTCGCGGCGCTGCTGGGTCCTGCCGCCCGCGCCGCCGAAGAACGAGCTGAACAGGTCGCCCATGCCGCCGAACAGGTCGTCGAAGTCGACGTAGCCCGCGCCGCCGTAGGGGTTGGGGCCGCCGGCGGCTCCGGGGATGGTGCCGAAGCGGTCGTAGGCGCTGCGCTTCTGCGGGTCCGACAGGACGTCGTAGGCCTCGTTGAGCTCCTTGAACTGGTCCTCGGCGTTGGGCGCCTTGTTGACATCGGGGTGCAGCTCGCGCGCACGACGGCGGAACGCCTTCTTGATCTCGGCCTCCGTCGCATCGCGCGACACCCCGAGCACCTCGTACAGATCCTTCGCCATAAGGCCAATCGTCCTTTCCCATGCAGCCCGCTCTCAGGCGGGCACGTCTTTCCCTTCGAAGCGCCGCTTGGGCGCGAAACATCAAACGTCGCCGAGCGCATCGCGCGCGATGCGCACCGCCTGTATCACCCGCGAGTAGTCCATGCGCGTCGGGCCGATCACCGCGACGATCCCCATGGAGGGCCCGCGTCCGTAGCTGCTGGCAACCACCGACACGCCCGAGAGCGCCTCGTCGCCGTTCTCGCTGCCGATGCGGATGCAGGGCGCGTCCCCCGCCTGCGCTGCGTCGTCGTAGATGTGCAGGAGGACCGTGTCGTCCTCCAGCGCCTTGAGCACCGGGACGAGCGTCTCGGACTGGCTGAACTCGGGCTTGGTGAGAAGCGAGCTCACCCCCAGGCGATGCGCCCGCGAGAGGTCGCCCTCCTGCAGGCACGAGAGCACCTCGTCGAGCGCCATGCGCACGAGCGGGCTGCGGAACGCCTCGTACATGCCGCGCCCCAGGCCCTCCTCCACCTCGCGGATCGTCTTGCCGAGCAAGGCGTCGTTGAGCAGGCGCTGCACGGCGGCGAGGTCCTCGCTCGCCACGTCGTCGGCGAAGTCCATCTGCCGGTTGAACACCTGGCCGTCCTCGGTGACGACCACGGCCAGCGCGCGGCGCGGGGAAAGCGACACCAGCGTGATCTGGCGGATGCGCATGTTGAGGACCGACGGGGCCAGCACGATGGAGAGGCAGTCGGTCAGGCGCGAGAGGGCGGAGGAAGTCTGCTCGAGCAGGGAATCCAGCTCGCTCGCGCTGCCGCGCATCTGCTCGGCCACCTTGCGGTAGCGCTCGTCGTCGGCGGGCGCCAGGCCCGACTTCAGCAGGTCGTCGACGAACGCGCGGTAGCCGTAGTCGGTGGGGATGCGCCCGGCGGAGGTGTGCGGCTGGGTGATGTAGCCGCCATCCTCCAGAACGGAAAGCTCGTTGCGCACCGTCGCGGGGCTCACCCCCAGATGGTAGCGCTCCGTGAGCGTGCGCGAGCCCACCGGCAGCGCGCGCGCGACGTACTCCTCGATGAGGGCGGCAAGCACCCGCTGCCTTCTATCCGATAGCACGCTTGTCCACCTACTTCCCATCTGGCCGCGCCTTGCGAAGCGCCTACGGCAAGGCTTCCCGAATCGTTCCAAACGGACATTCTAGCAGCCGCGCGCGGGGAGTGCTAAGGAATCAGGCGAATTGCATATAATCGTAAACTTGGGGGAGATGCGATTTACAGCCGAACCGAACAGCAGCGTGCCTCAGCACGGTAAAGCAGCCTGCGGAAAGGCGGCGGCGACCCTCAGGGGGCGAGGTCGAGCAGCGCGCCGTAGAGCTCGTTGCCGCACAGCCAGCCGCGCTCGGTGGGCTTGACGCGATCGCCCTCGCGGGCGACGAGCCCGCGGGCTTCGAGGGCGGCGATGGCGGAGGGGGTTTCGGGGATGAGCGCCGTCGCACGCTCGATAAGCGATTGCGCCACGCCCTCCGACATCCGCATGCCCAGCATGAGGTCCTCCGCCGCCATCTGGCGGACATCCAGATCGTCGGTGACGCGCCCGTCCTGCACCCGCATGCGGCGTTCGGCGTTCTGGGTCATGGTAGCGGCGGCGCGGCCGAGGCCGAGGTACGGCACGCCCGTCCAATACGCGATGTTATGGCGGCACCGGTAGCCCGGCTTGGCGTAGCTTGCAACCTCGTAGCGCTGGTAGCCCGCATCGGCGAGCAGGCGCGCCGCGAGCTGCATATGCCCCGCCTCGACGTCGTCGTCGGGCTCTTCCAGCTCGCCGCGGGCAACCATCTTCTCGAAGGGCGTGAAGGGCTCGATCGTAAGCGGGTACACGCTCACATGGGGCACCCCCAGGCGGATGGCGTCGCGCACCGAGGATTCGAAGCTCTCGGAAGATTGGCCGGGGATCCCGCACATGAGGTCGATGCTCACGTTGTCGAACCGCTCCAAGGCGCACCCTATGGCAGCGCGCGCCGCTGCGGCGTCGTGGGCGCGGCCGAGAACGCGCAAGACGCCGTCGTCGAAGCTTTGGACCCCCAGGGAAAGCCGGTTGACGCCCAGCGCCCAGATGTCGCGCACCATCCGCGCATCGAGGCTTTCGGGGTTCGCCTCCATCGTGCACTCGATGTCGGGCTCGAGCCTCATGGAAAGCGACAGCGTGTAGAGCAGCATCGAAAGCCGCGACATGCCCGCATGGCTCGGGGTGCCGCCGCCGATGTAGACCGACTCGATGCCCGCGAGCTCTCCCTCCTTGGCCTTGCGCCGGATCTGCAGGCACAGATCCTCAATGTACTCGTCGATGCGCCGCGAGTCGCGCGGAACCGCCTCGGTCGCGAAGTCGCAGTAGGCGCAGCGCTTCACGCAGAAGGGGACGTGCAGGTAGAGCGCCTTGTACGGATCGTGCGGCACGGGAGGATCACCTCGGCTGATAGCTCAAGAGCTCGTCGAACACGCGGTCGAAATCCTCCACCGTGGCGCATGCGTTGATCTTGGCGCGCGCGGATGCCGCGCCAGGAAGCCCCGCCATGTACCACATGGCGTGCTTCCGCATGCGGACGATGTTGCGGCCCTCCCGCTGCGAGAGCAGGCGGGCGTGGCGGCGCGCCATGGAAATGCGCTCCTCCACCGTCGGGGCGGGCGGTTCCGGCTCGCCGGCCAGCGCCGCCTTCGCCTGCGCGAACACCCAGGGGTTGCCCTGCGCGCCGCGGGCGATCATCACCGCATCGCAGCCGGTCTCCCCCACCAGCGATACGGCGTCGGAACCCGTCCTCACATCGCCGTTGCCGACGACGGGGATGGAAACCGCCTGCTTGACGCGTGCGATCGCTCCCCAATCGGCGCGCCCGCGATACATCTGCAGGGAGTAGCGGCCATGGACGGCCACCGCCGCGGCCCCGGCGTCCTCCATGCGGCGCGCGAAGTCGACGCACGTCTCGTCTCCCTCCGCCCAGCCGCGGCGGAATTTCACCGTGACCGGATGCGACACCGTCCGCGCCACGGCGCGCACAATATCCGCTGCGAGCTCGAGGTCCTTCATCAGGGCCGAGCCGTCGCCTTTCGAGACGATCTTGCGCGCGGGGCAGCCCATGTTAATGTCGAGGTACGCGAGCGAATCCCCCATCTGCTGCTCCACCCAAGCCGCCTGAGAAGCCATCACTTCGGGCTCATGGCCGAACAGCTGCACGGCGACCAGCTGCTCGCCATCGGCGAGGTCCAGCAGATGGCGCGTCTTCTCGTTGGCGAAGGACAGGCCCTTGGCGGAAACCATCTCGGTGTAGGCGAGGTCGGCGCCCTGCTCGACGCAAAGCGCCCGGAACGCGATGTCGCTCACGCCGGCCATGGGCGCGAGCAGAAGCCTATGGCTTTCGAAGAACCCCTGCACGGCGCAGGCCCTAGGCGATGAGGGCGCCGAACAGCCCGAATCCGGCGAAGCCGAGGGCGACCACCGCGACGATGGCGGCGAGACAGCCGATGCCGACGAGCGCCTTCGAACGCCCGCTCATCCCCTCGGCCTGCTCCGCCCGCGCGTTCTTCTTCTCGTCGAACGGGTCGTCGAGCCAGTTGTACTCTTCGTTTCCAGACATGCCAACCGCCTACTCGTCTACTTTCAGGATCGCCATGAACGCCTCCTGCGGCACCTCGACGTTGCCGATCGCCTTCATGCGCTTCTTGCCGGCCTTCTGCTTCTCCAGCAGCTTGCGCTTTCGGCTGATGTCGCCGCCGTAGCACTTGGCGAGCACGTCCTTGCGCTTGGCCTTGACCGTCTGACGCGCCAGCACGCGGCCGCCGACGGCCGCCTGGATGGGCACCTCGAACATCTGGCGCGGGATGATCTCCTTCAGCTTCTCGCACAGCACGCGCCCGCGATCGTACGCCTTGTCCCGATGCACGATGAACGACAGCGCGTCGATGGGCTTGCCCGAAAGCAGGATGTCCAGCTTCACGAGGTCGGAGCGCTTGTAGCCCTCGAACTCGTAGTCCAGGCTCGCATAGCCTTTGGTGGAGGACTTCAATCGGTCGAAGTAGTCCATGATCAGCTCGGACAGGGGGATCTCCCACAGCATCTCCACCGTGGTCTGGGAAAGGTAGCTCATCGTCGTGAACACCCCGCGGCGTTGGACGGTGAGGTCCATGACGGCGCCCACGTAGTCGGGCGGGATCAGGATCTTCGCCTTGAGGTAGGGTTCCTCGATGAAGTCGATCTCGCCGGGATCGGGCATCTCCTGGGGCGAGCGGATGGAGAGGACCTCGCCGCCCTGGCGATGGACGTGGTACTCCACCGACGGAGCCGTGGCAAGCAGGTCCAGGTTGAACTCGCGCTCCAAGCGCTCCTTGATCACCTCCATGTGCAGGAGCCCGAGGAATCCCACGCGGAAGCCGAACCCCAGGGCATGGGAGGTCTCGGGCTCCCACACCAAGGCGGGGTCGTTCAGCGAGAGCTTCTCCAAAGCCTCCTTGAGGGGCTCGTACTGGTCGGAATCGATCGGGAACAGGCCCGTGTACACCATCGGCTTCGCCTCGCGGTAGCCCGGCAGGGCCTCGGAAACGCCGCCTTCGGCGAACGTGATGGTGTCGCCCACCTTCACCTGGCTGACGTCTTTGAGCCCGGTGACCAGGTAGCCGACCTCGCCTACCGAGAGGAAGTCCAAGGGGGTCTCGGCGGGCCTGCGGGCGCCCACTTCCTCGACGAGCGCGTTCACGCCCGTGGCGATCATGCGGATGCGGTCGCCCTTGCGGATGGATCCGTCGACGATGCGGATGAGCGCCACGACGCCGCGGTAGGCGTCGAAGTACGAGTCGAAGATGAGCGCGCGCAGCGGGGCATCCGGATCGCCGGTCGGCGCGGGGATGCTGTAGACGACGGCCTCCAGCAGGTCGTGCACGCCCTCGCCGGTCTTGCCGCTGGCGAGCACGGCGTCGTCCGCCGGGATGGCCAGCCCGTCCTCGATCTCCGCGCGGACGCGGTCCGGCTCAGCGGAGGGCAGGTCGATCTTGTTGATGAGCGGGATGATGTCGAGGTCGGCGTTCATCGCCATCATGGCGTTGGCGACCGTCTGCGCCTCGACGCCCTGCGTGGCATCGACCACCAGCACCGCCCCTTCGCAGGCGGCGAGGCTTCGGCTCACCTCGTAGGTGAAGTCCACATGGCCGGGCGTGTCGATGAGGTTGAACTGGTACACCTCGCCGTCATCGGCGGTGTAGTCGACGCGGACCGCCTGGCTTTTGATGGTGATGCCGCGCTCGCGCTCGATATCCATGCTGTCGAGGAGCTGCTCTTTCATGTCGCGCTTGGCGACGGTCCCCGTCATCTCGAGGATGCGGTCCGACAAGGTGGATTTGCCATGGTCGATATGGGCGATGATGGAGAAGTTCCTGATATGGGTGGGGTCGTGCATCAATTCTCGTGCGTTGTCTGCCATAACCTGTCTTTCAAGCGTGACGATGCCGCGCTAGGGCGCATGCGGGATTCTTCGACCGTATTCTAGCGCATCGCGCGCCGGGGAGGGCGCTACCCTTTCATGCCGCTGCCGAACAGCGCCTTCTCGATGTAGGGGATGCCCTGCTCCAAGGTGTAGGGGTTCGCCGGGCTCATGAAGCAGCGCATGCGCACCGACCGGACGAAGTACAGCGTCCAGAATATGGTCCAAAGCAGGGCGAGCATCGCCAGCATCCAGTGGTATTCGACGCCCGAGACGTAGCCTTCGTGCATGAAGGCGATGTTGAGGGTCTCCTTCAAGACGAACACGACGAGGTTGCCGGCCACCGCCACTATCCCCGCAAGCTGGAAGGAGCGCAGAAACGAGCTGCTGCGCGAGATGAGCTGAACGAGCGCCATGATGATAAACACCGCATAGGCGACCAGCGTCACCAGCGCCACGAACGAGGCCGCCGATCCGAGCAGGATGCTCGCCGCACTGCCCATCATCAGGGGCCGGGCGACCATGCTGCCGAGGAAGTTCTCGAGCGCGTCCGGGAAACCGGAGATCATGAAGAAGGAATGGACGGCCTGCAGGATGATGAACGCGAGGAGCGCCCCGCCGATCTTCCCGTAATCGGGCTGGGCGCCCGCGCTCGGATAGGCGGAGTATCCCGTCCGCGAAGCGGGCGGGACGGGCGCTTGGGGTTGCGGCTGCTGGGCGAGCGGGATGGGCGCTTGGGGTTGCGGCTGCGCGCCCGGCGCCGGGGCGGTGCCCGGTTGGGGGCTGCCGACGTAGCCGTTGATGTCGTCGTTCATCGGGAACCTCGTTTCGCTCGGACGGTCCTTGCCCTAAGTATAACGGCATTCGGCACGGCGGCGCTCCTCCGTTGACGAAACGAAAGCATCCATGGAGGACTTGGGGATTTTCCCCTCGGACCGGGAAACGCTGTGGTAACCTATGCGCTTGTGTTCAGCGATACGCGCGTGCGGCACAGGCATGCCGCCGGTTCGCAGACGTGGCTGCAAGAGGACTGAAGCGTTTTGCTGGAAGGCTATGATGCCGGGAGCGGAAAATCCTGCCCGCTTCGCACGAGGACGCCGTTTCGCGCGCCTCGCATCTCCCCGCCTTCCCGCAATCCGGAAATCCCCTCGGCTCCTCGGCGAACGCCGCACGCTGACCGCTTGCAAACGACCGAGGAAAGGGAGAAACCATGGCCAACATCAAGAGCCAGAAGAAGCGCATCATCACCAACGAGAAGTCCCGCATGCGCAACCGCGCCGTCAAGGCTTCGCTCAAGACCGCGACCCGCCACGTCAAGGACGCCGTCGCCGCCGGCAACGGCGCCGAGGCCTACGCCCGCGCGCTGGAGGCCTGCCGCCTGCTGGACAAGGCTGCCACCAAGGGCGTGATCCACAAGAACCAGGCCGCCAACCGCAAGAGCGGCATCATGGCGCTGGCGAACACGATCGTCACCGACGCCGACCGCGCCGCCTACAAGAAGCCCGAGAAGAAGGTCCAGGAGAAGACCGGCTCCAAGAAGGCCGCTGCCAAGGAGGCCCGCAAGGCCGCGATGAAGGCCGCCAGCGAGGAGAAGGCGAAGCGCCGCGAGAAGCAGCTCAAGGAGGAGAAGAAGGCCGCCGAGCGCAAGGCGAAGGAGGCCGAGGAAGCCGCCAAGGCCGAAGCCGCCGAAGCCGAGGCTGCCGAGGAAGCCGTCGAATAGTATATAATACGATTCGACGCGCGATCCATTCGCATATCAAGGAGAAACGCCCCCGATCGGGGGCGTTTCGCATTCTTGGGGCTGATCGCCGCCGACGCGGCGGCAGCGGCGCGGAGGATGGCGATGGGGTTCTAGCGGGTCACGAAGGCGACGAGCCAATCGAGGAACGCCTGATGCGGATCCGTCCCGCTTTTCATGGCCCTCTCAGCGTCGCGGGCGGAGACGATGGCGTCCGAGAGCTCGCGGCGGTCGAACATGCCGGCCCATGCGGGATAATGCTTCACCTGCCAATCCTTCTTCTTCAGCGCGGCGGCGATCGCATGCTGCTCGCCCCGCTCGATGAGGGCCTTGGCGCAGATGAGCTCCCTCACGCGGCCGGTACACAGGGCCATCAGCGAATGGGGGGACGAGGACGGCATCCTCGACAGCAGGAGCATGCATCGCTTGAGGTTGCGCCCGCACATCGCGTCGAGGAACTCCCACGGCTTCACCTCCGTGGTGCGGCTGACCATGGACGATACCTCATGCTCGTTGACCGGATCGGATCCGCGGTGGGCGACCGCCATCTTCTGGAGCTCCGAATCGAGCCGGACGGTATCCTGCCCCACCAGATCGATCAGCAGGCGTGCCGCAGGATCGGTGATGGCGATGCCGTGGGCGACCGCCATGGATCTGACGAGCCGCGGCAGGTCGGCGGCCTTCGGGGTCGCGCAATCGATGACCGATCCCTTCCCCAGCGACGCCACCGCCTTGAACAGGCGCGTGTTGCGGGCGAGCTTCTCGGCCTCCATCAGCAGCACGGTCGAGCTGCTGGGATCGGCCAGATAGGAGACCAGCGCTTCAGCATCTGCCTTGGCGAGCTTTTCGACGGATTTGAGGCGCACCATCCGCACAGGGCTGGCGAAGGGGATGGTGTTGCACGCCCCCACCACGTCCGCGCCCGAAGCCGATTCCCCGTCGAACTCGTCGTAATCGAACGAGAGGTCCCCGGATTTCTCGAGCCGCGCCTTCAGCCTGCGGGCGACGGCGTCCCTTTTCAGGGCATCGTCGCCCACCGCAGCGTATGCGGGGAGCAGGTCGGTGGTTGTCGCCTTGGATGCCATGCCCCGATTCTAACGCAGGCATTCCACCTCGATGCCCTCCCTCGAGAATCTGCATGAAACGTCTCCCCGCTCATCGGTCCGGAAGACGGCCGCACCTTCGGCTTCCAGCAGAGACAGGGTGGAGTCCGCCGGATGGCCGTAGCGGTTCCCCTCCCCGACGCTGATCAGCGCGATGCTCGGGGAGACGGCGGCGCAAGTCCGTTCGTCGAGGGAGGCGGCGGACCCATGATGCCCGACTTTCAGCACGTCGTAGCCGCCCTGCGGCGCACCCTCCAGCATCTCGGCAAGCTGGCCGGCCTCCGCATCGCCGGTCATCAGCACTCTCGCGTCGGAGGATCCTTCGGGGAGATCGATGGCGACATCCAAGCAAAGGCTGTCCGCATTGCCGCCTTCGTCCTCGAAACGCTCGGGCCAGATCACCTTCATGCGGTACGACCCGAATGAGACGGCGTCGCCCGCCTCCAGCCCCGCCACGCCCTCCTCCCCCGCCAATTCGCGGGCGTCCGAAAGCATGTCGCGGCAGGATTCGCAGGGGCACTCCATAGCGTCCGCCGCCACCAGCACGCGCTCCACCGCGATGTACCCCTTAAGGTCCGACAGCGCGCCGCAATGGTCGTCGTCGGCATGCGATAGCATCACCGCATCGAGCGAGCGCACGTTCTGCCGGGCGAGCGCCTGCTTGAGAAGCGTCCCGTTCGCCCCGGTGTCGACCAGAACGTCGTGGCCCCCGCTCCGAAGCAGGAAAGCGTCGCCTTGCCCGACATCCAACATGACAAGGCGCGTCCCCCCGTTCATCCCGAAGGGGACGAGGATCGCCGCGAGCGCGGCCAATGCGAGGCAGCCCGCGACGCAAGCGCATTTCATCCGCGCGCTTCTCGCAGGGCCGATCGGCAAAGGCCAAAACGCCCACAACAGGCACGCGACGACGAGCGAAAGCGCAAGGGCGGCCATGGCGGGCAGCGAGATGGCGATGCTCGCGAACGGCACCGACGCGCAGGCGCCGACGATGCCCTCGAAGATGCCGCAGAGGCCGCACGCCGCGAAGCGGATGGGCGCGCCGAGCACCGGAACGATCGGCCCTGCGAGGGCGGCGGCTATCCCCGAAGCGCACAAGGGGGCGACAAGAGGGGCGACGATCGCGTTCGCCGGCAGGGAAACCAGGGGGAGCTGCGAGAACAACGCGCAGGATAGAGGCTGCGCGAAAATGGACGATGCCGCCGTGAGCGCCAGCGAATCCGCGACAAGGGACGGCATCCTCCTCGATAGCGAGCGGATCCATGAAGACATCAAGCCGAAGAACAGCCCTATGCCCAAAGTCGAAAGCGCGGACAGCGCGAACGAGACCGAAAGCGCCGCTTTCGCATCGAGGGAAACCATGGCGGCGATGCAGCATCCCAGCGACGCCAGACCGGCGCCGCGCCGCTGCGAAAGGGACGCGACCTGCATCGACGCTGCCATGGCGAAGGCCCTCACCGCCGACACCGGGCAGCCGGTCAGGACCAGGTACCCCGCCATGATGAGGATCTGCGCCGCCGCGCGCGCTTTCCGGGGAAGCCCGAGGCTCCTAAGGAGAACGCCCATGATGCTGCTGACGATGACGAGGTGCGCGCCCGACACCGCCACGACATGCGAGAGCCCGCAGGCGGCGAAGGCGCCGACGAGGGGCGACTCGTCGTAAACGGGCGTGAAACCGCAGGCAAGCGCCCTGAGCACCCCGTTGCGGTCGCCTCCCTCGCCCAGGAAGCGGATCGCGGCGATCCTCAGATCGACGATGGCCCCGAACGCATCGTCGCGCTCGATGAAGGAGGCGTTCGAAAGGGACGCCGTTCCCGCGCTCCCGATGCGCCAATGCCACGCTGCCGCCGAGGCGCTCGGCTCCGACACGCCCATGACCCCCTCGAGCACCTGACCGTAGTGCACCTGCGGGGCATCCGCGTCCAGATACGCCTGTACCATCCCACAGCTTCCGTCGGAAAAGCGGACCTCGAACAAGCAGCGCGACCCGAAATCGGACGGGGAGGAGTCCTCGAGCGCCATCAGCAAGGCGGCGCCGCTCGGGTGCCCGGCGAGGGCTTCCGAGCTCGCATGCGCCTCGGCGGCGTGCCCGCCGGCGACCGCAAGCCCCAAGAACACCCCCGTCGCCGCCAGCAGCAGGGGCCTGCCCCGCTCGAAGCGCCAGAGCGCGATGCAGGAAATCCCCGCCGCGCCCACGGCGATAGCGCAGATGGCGGCGCAGCAGACGGCATCGCAGCCTGACAGGGCTTGATAGACCGCCGCGCAGGACGCCCAAAGGGCCAGCGAAAGCATGAGGATGGGAGGGATGGACGGCCTCCGGGGAAAAGATCCCGCCTCCGCGCCCTGCTCCGCCCCGAATGCGCCGGGGATGCCGCGATCGCGCATCACGGCAAGCTCACACGCAGATGAGGTCGGCCAAGTCGGCGTACTTCTTATCGCCGATCCCCGACACGCGCTTCAGATCCTCGATGGAGGAGAACGGCCCGTTCTCCTCGCGATCGGCGATGATCTTCCGCGCCGTCGACTCCCCCACCCCGGGCAGCGCATCGAGCTCCTCCGCCGACGCCGAGTTGATGTTGACCTTCGCTGCAGGGGCGTCGACAGCTGCCTCGCTGCCGGCATCGCCGTTCGGATTCGCCTGCTGCAACGTCGGAACGATTATCTGCTCGCCGTCTTGGAGCACGCGCGCGAGGTTGAGCGAATCGGCCGAAGCCTCGGGCAGGAAGCCGCCGGCCTCGTCGATAGCCTCCAGCACGCGCGATCCGGCCTCCAGCTCGTAGACCCCGGGATCCTGCACCGCGCCGCCGACATGCACGACGAGGGGCTCCGGCTCGGCCTCATCGCCTGATGCCGACTGGCTCACGGCGAACTGCTCCTGCGATTCCCCGCCATCGAAGGGATGGGCGAGGCCCGAAGCCGCTGCCCAGATCGCGACGGCGCATAGCAGCGCGGCAGCCGCCGTCACGCCGATGAGGACGGGAGTTTTGACGCGGCCGAGATGGAGCTTCGCTTTAAGCGACCGCGAGCTTTCCTGGAACGACATGGACCCCCCTTGCGGGAAGCGGGGCAAGGGCGCATGCCGGATGCATCCGCCCGCCGCATCCCCAGGGGTCCATGCTAGATCCGCCGTCTAACGCGCCGGCAGTTCGCAGCTTGCGCCAGGCTGGCGCGCATCCTGCACCGGCCCAACGCGCATGCAACGCCGATGCGGAGCGGATCCAATGCGAGGGGACGCTAGCTCCTGCGCTTGGGGGCCCTGTAGGAGGGGCAGGCGTAGTCGGTTGCCTCCGCGGCATCGGCGAGCTGGCGGGTCCATTCCTCGATGGGCAGCGCCGCTTCGGCTTCCAGGACCCGCGGGAGCTTCGCATGCGTTTCGGGATTGCGCGGCATGAACAGGGTGCAGCAGTCCGGGGCGTCCTGCGAGGAGATCTCGAACGTGCCGAGCCTTTGGGCCTCGGCGATGATCTCGAGCTTATCGGTGCCGATCAGCGGCCTGAAAACGGGAAGTTCGACCGCAGCGTCGGTGCAGCGGATGTTGTCGAGGGTCTGCGAGGCAACCTGGCCCAGGCTCTCACCCGTTACCAAGGCGCCCGCCTTCTCGCGGCGGGCGATCTCCTGCGCGACCTTGAACATCAGGCGGCGGTACAGGATGACCCGCAGCTCGGGCGGCGCGGCGAGGGCGATCTCGCGCTGGCAGTCCCCGAACGGGACGACGTACACCCGGCCGATGCAGCCGGTCCTCTCCAGCACCTTGGCGATATCGTCGACGAGCCACTCGCTGGCATCCGAGGTTTGCGGACGCCCCGAGAAATGGACTCCCACCACCACCGCGCCGCGGCGCGCAAGGCGCCATGACGCCACGGGCGAGTCGATCCCCGAGGAAAGCAGCGAGACGACCTTGCCCGAGCTGCCGACCGGCAGCCCGCCGATCCCCCGCTCGCTGCGCGCGTACACGTAGGAGGCGTTCTGGACGACCTCCACGCCCACCGTCACGTCGGGGTCCTTCATCCTCACGGCGGCATCGGGGTAGGCGTCCGACAGGTTGCCGCCGATGATTCGGTTCATGTCCTGCGACCCGATCGGGAAATCGGTGTGGCTGCGCCGCGCGGAAACCTTGAACGACGCGAACGGCTGCGCCTCCGCCATCGCCGCCACGCCCGCCTCGGTCATCTGATCGATGTCCCGCTCGCATTTGAACCCGCACGACACGCGCGCGACGCCGGGGACCATGGCGATGGCGGAAGCGGCGTCCAGCGCGACGTCGGAAGCGGCCCCCTCCTTCAGGAACACGCACAGCCGCCCCGAGATGCGGTGGATCGTCACCACCGGGAAAGGCGCCAGCAGCGCCTCGAGGTTCTTCAGGAGGCGCTGCTCGAAAACCTTCCGGTTATGCCCTTTCAGCCCGATCTCGTGGTAATGCACGAGGCAGATGCGTTGGTATTCGGTCATGGTGAACCCTCTCGGTAGGGAAAGGCGGCTTACGTCAGCGAGAAGCCCTCTCGCGCATGGGATCCGCGGGACCGCCGATGCGAAGCGCGCTTCGGCACGCAAGCATCGGGGATCGCGCGAGGATCATGCGCGAGAGGGCTTCGCAGCGTCGAGTGGTTCCGCGTGCCGGAGGCGCGCGGGACTAGTGGTTCTTGACGTCGATCGTCTCGGGGTCGTAGGAGATGTCGCCGCGCGCCACCTCGTTGAAGGCGATGGTCAGCGGCTTCTTGTCCGCCGCGCGGGCGATCTCGACGGCGGTCTGCAGCTGGATGGCGCGATCGCGCTGGCCGCGCATCATGTCGTTGATGTCGTGGGCGCGCTTGGAGGCCAAGGCGCACAGCAGGAAACGGTCGTTGTCCGTCTCGTCCAGCAGCTCGTCGATCTTCGGTTCGATAATGCTCATTCGTTCTTCCTTCGTAACGCGTTATTCAGCAAAACTGTCGACATAGGCGACCAGTTCGTCGGTGGCGGCATCGAGGTCGTCGTTGACCAGCGTCTTGTCGTAGGAGCCCTTCTGGGACAGCTCGACGAGGGCCGCCTCCATCCTCCTGCGGACGACCTCGTCGGATTCCGTGCCCCTGCCGCGCAACCTCGTTTCGAGGACCTCCAGCGAAGGCGGCTCGATGAACACCAGATGCGCCTCGGGCATCTTCCCCTTCACCTGGAGGGCGCCTTGGACGTCGATCTCCAAAACGACCTGATCGCCCGCGGCGATATGCTCCTCGATGGAAGCCCGCGGGGTCCCGTAGCAGTTGCCGGCGTATTCGGCCCACTCGAGGAAGCCGTCATGTTCGGCGAGCTCGCGAAACCGCTCGTCGGTGAGGAAATCGTAATGGACGCCGTCGACCTCCCCTTCGCGGGGGGCGCGGGTGGTCATCGAACGGGAAACCCACACATCGGGCACCCGTTGCGCAAGTCGGGCCACCAGGGTGCCTTTGCCGGCTCCCGATGGCCCGGAGATAACGAAAAGGTTGCCGTTGCGCATGGCGGGACTAGCCCAAGCGCTCCAGAAGCGCAGCCTGCTGGCGATCGCCCAAACCGCGCAGGCGGCGGCTCTCGGCGATCTGGAGCTCCTTCATGATCTTCTCGGCCTTGGCCTTGCCGTAGCCGGGAATGGTCTCGATGAGGGTGGAGACCTTCATGCGGCCGACCACGGGGTCGTCCTTCATGCCGAGGACATCCTTGAGGGCCAGCTTGCCGGACTTCAGATCATCTCGCACCTGGGCGCGCTTGATGCGGGCAGCCTTGGCCTTCTCCAGAGCCGCCTGACGCTCTTCAGGGCTGAGTTGAGGGATTGCCATAGTGTCTCTCCTTCTTTTCACGAAAGCGATTCACCGATACTATCACGCGGGGAAACGCGCGCAGCCGCCAAATCGCCCATTCCTAAAAAAATCCAACGCGCGAGCACATCGCCGCACGTTGCGGTACCCATTAAAGACCATCAGGGGAAACAGCGCAACCGAAAACCGGGCTAAAGCGAAGAAACTATCGCATCGAAGGCTGCGGCGGGATCCTCCGCCTGCGTGATGGGGCGGCCGACCACGATGTGCGACGCCCCGCGCGAGAACGCCTCGGCCGGCGTGGTCACGCGGCTCTGGTCGCCCTTATCCGACCCCGCGGGCCTCACGCCGGGAGTGACGATGTAGGCGTCCGGGCCGAGCAGCTCGCGCAGCATGGGCGCCTCGAGCGGAGATGCCACCACGCCGGAGATGCCCGCCTCCTTGGCGAGCAGCGCCAGCGCCCCCACCTGGTCCTCCATGGCGCGCTCGACCCCGATGCGCTTGAGCGTGGGCTCGTCCATGCTGGTGAGCACCGTGATGCCCAAGGTGGCCGGGAGATCGCGCCCGGTCTGATGGCACACGCGCTCCACGCCGCGCTGGGCTGCCTGCATCATGGCGACGCCGCCGGAGGCGTGCATGGTCAGCATGTCCGCGCCGCTTGCGACGGCGGAGGCGGCGGCGCCTTCGACCTGATGCGGGATGTCGTGGAACTTCAGGTCGAGGAACACGTTGAACCCGAGGTCCTTGAACGCCTTCACGATGGAAGGGCCTTCGGCGTAGTAGAGCGTCATGCCCACCTTGAGCCAGCGCGCCTTGCCCGCCAACACGCCTGCGAGGCGCTTCGCCTCCGCGGCATCGCAGTCCAAGGCGACGATGATGCGCTCGGCCGCCGGTACGTCGTTGAAGTGGGTCAGCATTCCAAAGCTCCAATCAGGTCGGTGACGTGCTCGACGCCATGGCGTTCGCAGTACGAGCGGATGCCGTCGATGACATCCTGCGTGGCGGTGGGGTTGTAGAAGTTCGCCGTGCCCACGGCCACCGCGGTGGCGCCAGCCAGCATGAACTCGACGGCGTCGGTGCCGGTGGCGATGCCGCCCATGCCCAGAAGCGGCACCTTCACGGCCTTATGGCACTCCCACACCATGCGCAGCGCGACCGGCTTCACGGCCGGCCCGGAGAATCCGCCCACCACGCGCGCGAGCAGGGGCTTGCGCCGCTCCGCGTCGATGGCCATGCCCATGAGCGTGTTGATGAGGGAGAGCGCGTCGGCCCCAGCGGCCTCGGCTGCGCGCGCGATCTCGGTGATGTCGGTCACGTTGGGCGTGAGCTTGACGATGAGCGGGCGCTTGGTGGCTGCGCGGCACAGGCCAACGACCTCGGTCACGCTCTTGGGGTCGGTGCCGATGGTCATGCCGCCGGCATCGACGTTGGGGCACGAGATGTTCACCTCGTAGGCATCCACCGGAGCGTCCTCGAGCGCCTCGATGACCTGCACGTACTCGTTGAAGCTATGCCCGGACACGTTGACGATGACCGCAGCCCCCCGCTCGGCGAGCCACGGCAGCTCGACTTCCTTCAGATGGGCCACGCCCGGGTTCTGCAGGCCGATGGAGTTGAGCATGCCGCTGGGGGTCTCGGCGATGCGGGGGCTGGCGTTGCCCTCCCACCCGTTGAGCGAGACGCCCTTGGTCGTGACCGCGCCGAGCGCCGCCACGTCCACGAAGTCGGAATACTCCATGCCGGCCGCGAAGGTCCCCGACGCGGTGGTGACGGGGTTCTTCATGGCGAGCCCGCCCAGGTTGACGTTCATATCGACCATCTACCACACCACCTTCCCGGCATCGAACACGGGGCCGTCCACGCAGGCGCGCTTCTTTCCGTCGACCGTGTCGACCACGCACGACAGGCACGCGCCGATGCCGCATGCCATGCGCTTCTCCATCGACACCTCGCAGCGAACGCCGGCGCCCTCGGCGAGGCCGGCGACGATCTTCATGAGCGGCTCGGGGCCGCACACCGCCACGTAGTCATAGGGAGCTCCCTCGGCGGCGGCAGCCTCCAGCGCCTCCTGGACCAGCGACGTGCAGAAGCCTGAGCGCCCGTAGGTGCCGTCGTCGGTGGCGCAGCGGGGCTCCTCGCCCAGCAGCTCCTCGTAGCGCGCGCGGCACACCAGCGCGCCCTTCGTCTGCGCGCCCAAGACGACGTCGACCGAGGCCTCGGATGCGGCGATCTTCTCGCAGAGCATGAACAGCGGCGCTGCGCCCACGCCGCCGCCCACCAGCAGGCAGCGTCCCTGGGCGGGGGGGTTCCACGTCGCGCCCACCGGCCCTATCAGCTCGCATTCCTCGCCCGCCTCAAGCGCGGTCATGTGGTCGGTCCCGAACCCGACGACCTGGTAGAGCACGTCGATCGTCCCCGCCTGCGCATCCCGCGCGTACACCGAGAACGGGCGCCGCAGGATGTGCGCCTCCATGCGCGGCACCTTCATGTGGACGAACTGCCCGGGCTCGATGGAGCCGGCGATCCGCGGCGCCTCGAGCGTCATCAGGTGCAGGCGCGGGCCGACGTTCCCGTTGGAAAGGATCCGCGCCTTCTCGTTGCAAAGGGGCATCTTCGCCTCCTCTCTCATTCGGCAGCGCCCGCAGGACCCTCCCATTGCGGGAGATCCTGCAGGGCGACCACGTCGAAACCGGTTTCCTTGGACACCTCCATGCCGGCGACGAACGCCTGCGCGGCGGAGAGCGTGGTCACGTACGTGAGGCCGTGGCGCACGGCGGCGGCGCGCAGCTCGTAGCCGTCGGAGCGGGTCTCATGGCCGAAGGGCGTGTTGATCATGAGCGTGACCTCGCCCGACGCGATGCGGTCGATGACGTTGGGCGAGCCCTCGCGCACCTTCTTCACCAGCTCGCAGTCGATGCCTGCCGCGCGCAGCGCGCGCTCGGTGCCGGAGGTCGCGATGATCTTGAACCCCAGGCGCGCGATGTCGCGTGCGATGGGGATGATGGAGCGCTTGTCGCGGTCGCACACGCTGATGAACACGGTGCCTTCCTGCGGCAGTTCGTAGCTGATGGCGAGCTGGGTTTTCGCATAGGCCGCCGGGAAGTTGCGGGCGATGCCCATGACCTCGCCGGTGGACTTCATCTCCGGACCCAGCACCACGTCGGCCCCGGGGAAGCGGCCGAACGGCATGACCGCCTCCTTCACGCTGAAGTGCTCGAGGCGCCGCTCGTCGTCGGGCATGCCCAGATCGGCCAGCTTCTCCCCCGCCATGATGCGGGCGGCCACCTTCGCCAGGGGCACGCCGGTGGCCTTGGAGACGAACGGGACCGTGCGGCTGGCGCGCGGGTTCGCCTCGATAACGTAGATGACCGTGTCCTTGATGGCGAACTGGATGTTCAGCAGCCCCACCACGCCCAGGCGCAGCGCCAGGCGGCGCGCGATGGAGCGCAGCTGCGACACGAGCGCCTCGGAAAGGGCGAACGGCGGCGTGCAGCAGGCCGAGTCGCCGGAGTGGATGCCGGCCTCCTCGATGTGCTCCAGCACGCCTCCCACGTACACGCGCTCGCCGTCGCAGAGCGCGTCGAGGTCGACCTCGACGGCACCCTCGAGGAAGCGGTCGAGGTAGACCGGATGGTCGGGCGAGATCTTGGCCGCCTCGCCCATGTACTTCTCAAGCTGCGCGCCGTCGTAGACGATCGCCATGCCGCGGCCGCCCAGCACATAGCTGGGACGCACGAGCAGCGGGAAGCCGATGCGGTCGGCCACGCGGCAGGCCTCCTCGAACGTAGTGGCCTCGCCCGCGGCCGGGTAGGTGATGCCCAGCTCGTCGAGGATAGCGGCGAAGCGCTCGCGATCCTCCGCCAGGTCGATCGCCTCGGGCTGGGTGCCCATGATGGGCACGCCCGCCTCCAGCAGGGGCTTGGCCAGCTTCAACGGCGTCTGTCCGCCCAGCGTGACGATGACGCCGTCGGGCTTCTCGGCATCGACGATGTCCATGACGTCCTCGTAGGTGAGCGGCTCGAAGTAGAGCTTGTCGGAGGTGTCGTAGTCGGTGGAGACGGTCTCGGGGTTGCAGTTGACCATGATGGTCTCGAAACCCTCGTCATGCAGCGCATAGGAGGCGTGGACGCAGCAGTAGTCGAATTCGATGCCCTGGCCGATGCGGTTGGGGCCGGCGCCCAGGATCATGACGCGCTTGCGCTCGCCCGCCTCGGTTTCGGTGGCGTCGGCATCGTAGGTCTTGTAGTGGTAGGCGGTCTTGCTGGGGAACTCCGCGGCGCACGTGTCGACCGTCTTGAACGCGGGGACGACGCCCAGCGACTTGCGGTAGGCGCGCACCGTGAGCTCGTCGGAGCCGGTGAGCTGAGCTATCTGGATGTCCGAGAGCCCGTAGCGCTTGCACAGGCGCATAGCGTCTGCATCCACCTCGAAGATGGTCGTGCCGCGCAGCGCCTCCTGCACGGCGACGATGTCGGCCATGCGCGCGATGAAGAACCGGTCGATGCGGCTCGCTTCGGCCACCTGCTCGACGGTCCAGCCGCGGCGCAGCGCCTCGCCCAGGTAGTACACGCGCTCAGCCGTGGGGCGCGTGATGAGCACCTCGATGTCCGCATCGGCGGGAAGATCCCCCTTGCCGTCGGCACCCAGGCCGGCGCGGCCGTTCTCGAGCGAGCGCAGCGCCTTGCCGAGCGATTCCTCGAACGTGCGGCCGATGGCCATGATCTCGCCGACGGCCTTCATGCGGGTGGACAGCGTGTCGTCGGTACCCTGGAACTTCTCGAACGCGAAGCGCGGCACCTTCACCACGCAGTAGTCGATGGAGGGCTCGAAGCAGGCGGGCGTTGCCTTGGTGATGTCGTTGACGATCTCGTCGAGCGTGAATCCCACGGCCAGCTTCGCCGCCGCCTTGGCGATCGGGAAGCCCGTGGCCTTCGATGCGAGGGCGGAAGAGCGGGAGACGCGCGGGTTCATCTCGATGACGATCATGCGCCCGTTTTCCGGGTTGACGGCGAACTGCACGTTGGAGCCGCCGGTCTCCACGCCGATCTTCTCCAGGATGGCGAGCGAGGCCGCGCGCATGCGCTGGTACTCCACGTCCGAGAGGGTCTGCGCGGGCGCCACGGTGATGGAGTCGCCGGTGTGCACGCCCATGGCGTCGAAGTTCTCGATGGAGCACACGATGATGCCGTTGCCGGCCCTATCGCGCATGACCTCCATCTCGTATTCCTTCCAGCCCTCGATGCTCTCCTCGACCAGCACTTCGCCGGCAGGGGAAAGCTCCAAGCCCTGGGAGACGATGGTCACCAGCTCCTCGGGCGTGTGCGCGATGCCGCCGCCCGCGCCGCCGAGCGTGTAGGAGGGGCGCAGCACCACGGGGTACCCCAGCTCGCCCACGATGCGCTGCGCGTCCTCCACCGAGTACGCGTAGCCGGAGCGGGCGGTCTCGATGCCGAGCTCGGCCATGCAGTCGTTGAACAGCTTGCGGTCCTCGCCGCGTTGGATGGCAGCCAGGTCGCATCCGATCATCTCAACACCGTACTTGTCGAGGATGCCCTTCTCGGCCAGTTCGACCGCCGTGTTGAGGCCGGTCTGCCCGCCCAGGGTGGGCAGCAGCGCGTCGGGGCGCTCCTTGGCGATGACCTTCTCCACGAACTCGGCGGTGATGGGCTCCACGTAGGTGCGATCCGCCAAGCCGGGGTCGGTCATGATGGTGGCGGGGTTGCTGTTCACCAGGATCACGCGGTAGCCGTCCGCCTTCAGCACCTTGCAGGCCTGCGCGCCGGAGTAGTCGAACTCGCATGCCTGCCCGATGACGATCGGGCCCGACCCGATGACCAGGATGCTCTTGATGTCTTCGCGCTTCGGCATGGCTACTCCTCCCCTTCGGCGGCCGCGGGCTTGGGGGCGGAGCCGAACTTCCAGCCTGCAAGGCGGTCCTGCGCGATGTCGATGTCGAGGTAGTCGTCGCGGCCGTCCATCAGGCGGATGAACGCGGTGAACAGGTAATGCGCGTCGGTGGGTCCCGGCGACGCCTCGGGATGGTACTGCACGCTGAACGCAGGGATGTCGAGGAACGCGATGCCCTCGGCGGTGCCGTCGTTGAGGTTCACGTGCGTCAGGCGGATGCGCCCGAAACGCGGGTTGTCCACCACGGGGGCGATGCCGCGCTCCACCCAGAACCGCAGGTCGCCGTCGGCGGGATGCTCGGCCTCGCCGCCGGAGAGCTCGGGGATCAGCGAACCCAGGCTGGGGAACAGGATGCCGAACCCATGGTTCTGCGCGGTGATCTCAACGCGTCCGGTGAGCAGGTTCATCACGGGATGGTTGCCGCCCCGGTGCCCGAACTTCAGCTTCTCGATCTGGGCGCCGGCGGCCTTGCCGATCATCTGGTGTCCCAGGCAGATGCCGAACACGGGCAGCTTGCCCAGAAGCTTCTCCACCTGGGTGTAGGTGCCGCTCACAGCGTCGGGGTCGCCCGGGCCGTTCGAAAGGAAGACGCCATCGGGCTGCAGCGCAAGCACGTCCTCGGCGGGCGTGTCCCACGGCACCACCGTGAGGTCGCAGCCGCAGCGGACGAGGTTCTGCAGGATCGAGAGCTTCGCGCCGCAGTCGTAGGCGACCACCTTGTGCTTGGGCGCCGCGGGCGCCGTGACGGCGAACGCCTGCGAAGCGGGCAGCTCGTCGGCGCCGAACGGGTGAGCGGCGTCGCAGGAGACGGTGGCGGCGAGGTTCTCGCCGACGATCGACTTGCTGGCGCGCACCTTCGAAAGCAGGCTCTCGACGTCGGCGTCGACCGTCGAGATGACCGCGCGCTGGGCGCCGGCATCGCGCACGTGGCGCACGAGGGCGCGCGTGTCGACGCCCTCGATCGCGATGATGCCGTTATCCTTGAGGAACTGCGGCAGCGAGACGTCGCAGCGCCAATTGCTGGGGATCTGGCACATGTCGCGGACCACGAGGCCGCGGCAGGCGGGCTTGGCGCGCTGCACGTCCTCAAGGTTGACGCCGTAGTTGCCGATCTGCGGATACGTCATCGTGATGATCTGGCCGGCGTACGAGGGATCGGTGATGACCTCCAGGTAGCCTTCCAGGGACGTGTTGAAGCAGATCTCGCCGAACGCCTCGCCCTCGGCGGCGCAGGCGGTTCCCGCGAAGGCGGCGCCATCCTCGAGGACGAGCAGCGCGGGGCGCGGCTCGGGCTTGGACGTGGCCTGCAGGAGCTTTTCGCTTAGCTTACTCAACGATCGCACCTTCTTCCATGGTGGCGTAGCCGCCCACGTACACGTCCGTGGCGCGCCCCACCAGCTCGGTACCGATGAATGCGGAGTTCTGCGCTTTCGACAGGAAATCGTCGACCGACACCGTCCACTCGGCGCACGGGTCGATCACGGTGAAGTCGGCGACGCTGCCCGGCTCGAAGGACACGCGCTCGGCGCGAATGATCTTGCGCGGATTGACCGCCATGAGCTCGACCAGTCGGTTCCAGTCGATGATGCCGGTCTTCACCAGCTTGGTGATGATGAGCCCAAGCGAGGTCTCGATGCCCGTCATGCCGAAGGGGGCGCGCTCGAACTCGCGATCCTTCTCGAACTTGCAATGCGGCGCATGGTCGGTGACGATCGCGTCGACCGTGCCGTCCGCAACGCCCTGGATGAGAGCGCTGCAATCGTCGCGGGTGCGCAGCGGCGGGTTCACCTTGAAGCTCGTGTTGTAGTCCTGGGAGATGTCATCCTCCGAAAGGAACAGGTGGTGCGGCGTCACCTCGCAGGTGACCGGAAGCCCCTCGGCCTTCGCGGCGCGCACCATGTCGAGCCCGCGCGCGGTGCTGAGGTGCTGGATATGGAGCGGGCAGCCCGTGAGGCGGCACACGGCGATGTCGCGGCCGATCTGGATCTCCTCGCCCTCCGCAGGCCAGCCCAGAAGCCCCAGGCGCGTGGAGGCGGCTCCCTCGTTCACCTGGCCGGCGCCGACGAGGCCCTCGTCCTGGCAGTGGCTCATGACCACGCGGTCGAACTGCTTGGCGTAGTCCATCACGCGGCGCATCATGCCGCTGTCCTGCACGCCGCGCCCGTCGTCGGTGAACGCGCAGGCGCCGTGGGCCACCATGTCGCCCATCTCGGAGAGCGTCTCGCCCTTGAGCCCCTGGGTGCAGGCGCCCACCACTTCGACGCGGCACTTCCCCACCTCGGCGGCGCGCGACTTCACGTACTCGACGATCTGGCCGTTGTCGATGGTGGGCGTCGTGTTGGGCATGCAGGCCACGGCGGTGAACCCGCCGTGCGCGGCGGCGCGGGTGCCGGAGGCGATGTCCTCCTTCTGCTCCTGGCCGGGGTCGCGCAGATGCACGTGGATGTCCACCAGGCCGGGCACGAGGATCCTGCCCGTCAGGTCGCGCACGACGCCCTTGGGCATCTCCAGATCGTGGCCGACCTCGACCACGCGGCCGTCGCGGATGAGGACGTCGCACACCTCGTCGAGATCGATCTGCGGGTCGATGACGCGGGCGTTTCTAAGCATCAGTGCCATGATCGGTGCCTCCTAACAGCAGGTACAGGGCCGCCATGCGCACCAGCACGCCGGCATACACTTGGTCGAGGATCTCGGAGCGCTCCAGATGGTCCGCCATGTAGTCGTCCAGCTCGACGCCTCGGTTCAAAGGACCGGGATGGCAGACGATGGCCTCGGGCTTCATGAGCTTCTCGCGCTCGCGCGTGAGGCCGAACAGCATGTTGTACTCGCGCAGGCTGGGGAAAGGAGCCCCTTCCAAACGCTCGCGCTGGATGCGCAGCATGTAGACGACGTCGAGATGCGGCAAGGCGGCGTCCAGGTCGCTCGTCACATGGTCGGCGCCCAGAAGCGCGGGCATCGCCGGCATCAGCGTGGACGGGCCGATGACGGTCACCTCGGCGCCCATGGTCTTGAGGCCGGGGATGAGCGAGCCGCACACGCGCGAGTGACCGATGTCCCCCACGATGCCCACGTGGAGCCCGTCGACGGAGCCGAATCGCTTGCGGATGGTGTAGAGGTCCAGAAGCGCCTGCGTGGGATGCTGGTGCTTGCCGTCGCCGGCGTCGATGACGGGCACGCCGGAGGCCTGCGCCACCTGGTAGGGAACGCCGGCATGCTTGTCGCGCACCACGATCAGGTCGATCTTGTAGGAGCACAGCGTCCGCACGGTGTCCAGCAGGCTCTCGCCCTTAACGGTGGAGGTGGACGACCCGCCGAAGTTCAGCGTGTCGCAGGACAGGCGCTTCTCGGCGATCTCGAACGAGCTGCGCGTGCGCGTGGAGGGCTCGTTGAACATGTTCACGACGGTGTAGCCCTTGAGCGTGGGCACCTTCTTGATGCGGCGCTCGTTCACCTCGCGGAAGCGCTCGGCCACATCGAGCAGGAGCGTGATGTCCTCGCGCGAGTATTCGGAAAGGTCGATGAGATGGCGATGATCGAAGGCCATGGTCACTCCCCCCTGTTGCTGCCGATGGGCGCCGCGTGGGCGCGATCGCCCGGCGCCAACGAGAGGATCTCGACGGCCGAGATGCCGTCGACCTCGTCCAGGAACAGCCGGACGTTCTCCTCCAGCGAGGACGGCACGTTCTTGCCCACGAAGTCGGCGCGGATGGGAAGCTGCCTGTGCCCGCGGTCGACCAAGACCGCAAGCTGCACGCAGGCCGGGCGCCCGATGTCCATCAGCGCGTCGAGCGCGGCGCGGATGGTGCGCCCGGTGAACAGCACGTCGTCCACCAGCACCACGGTCTTGCCGTCGATGTCGAAGGGGATCTGGGTGGAATGGACCTCGGGGCTGAAATACGTTGCGAAATCATCGCGGTACAGGCTGATGTCGAGCCTTCCCAAGGGGACGTCCACCCCCTCGATCGCCTCGATGCGCTGGGCGAGCCGCTTCGCCAGGAGGTCGCCGCGCGTGACGATGCCCACCAGCGCGAGGTTTCCCGCGCCCTTGTTGGCCTCGAGGATCTGATGGGCGATGCGCGTGAGGGATCGGTCGATCTCCTGCGCGTCCATGCAGATCGATTTGACGTTTCCGCCGTCGTTCATGCACACCCCTTTCGTCGAACGGGTGCAGATGGCTTCCGGCCCGGAAAGGATGCGCCGCATCCGCGCAGAAAAAAAGCCTCTGCGACGGACAAAGGCTACAGCTCGCTCGCACCCTTTTCCCCGTGGATGCTCGGAAGTATCCGCCTTGTCGGTCTCTCTGTACCGCATTTAAAGGACTGAACCGAGTATACGCGCTCGCCCCGCCCCTGATAACCCCCCAATCGGTTTGCGGGGCGGCTTTGCGCGGCCGAAGAGAGGCTGACTGCCCGCCCGCACCCGCCGAGCCCCGATGCTAATTCGCGCGCGTCGGTCGAGCCCCCTGCGAAGCTCGCGTGCCATCCGATCGCCCGCCGCGAACTTCGCGCCCGTCATCCGGGCCCCGCCCGCGAAGCGCTATACTTCACAGGACGGAAAGGGGGTGATGGGGTTGGCGGAAAGCAAGCCCGACCAGATCAGGCTGACGACGCTCACGACCAAGGGCGGTTGAGCCGCGAAGTGGGGTCCGGGAGACCTCGAAGCGGTGCTTGGCACCATAACCGAATCGCGCTTCGCAGGCGCACCCGGCGCCGAACGGCTCCTGCTCGGCTTCGAGACCAGCGACGACGCCGCCGTCTGGCTTCTGCCCGACGGGACTGCCGCCGTGCTCACCGCCGACTTCTTCACGCCCGTGGTGGACGATCCCTACGAGTTCGGGCGCATCGCCGCCGCCAACGCGCTCTCCGACGTCTACGCGATGGGCGCGACGCCGCACGTCGCCCTCAACCTGCTCGCGCTCGACAGCTCGCTGGGGCTGGGCGTGGCCGAGCGGATCCTACGCGGAGGCGCGGATGCCGCCGCCGAGGCGGGTGCGGTCGTCGCCGGCGGCCACACCATCGACGACAAGGAGCCGAAGTACGGGCTTTCCGTCTTCGGCACGGTCGACCCCGCCAAGGTCATCCGCAACGCCGGCGCCTTGCCGGGAGACGAGCTCTACCTGACCAAGCCGCTTGGCACCGGGATCACCAGCGCCGCGCTCAAGGTCGGCGAGATCGACGAGGACGGGGCGCGGGACGCCATCCGATCGATGATGGAGCTGAACAAGACTGCCGGCGAGGCGATGCTGGCGGCCGGGGCGCACGCCTGCACGGACGTGACGGGGTTCGGCCTCGCCGGGCACCTGCACGAGATGCTCGCGGCGAGCGGGGCGTCCGCCATCCTCGATTTCGCGGACATTCCCCTGTTCGACCGCGTATGGGAGCTATCATGCGCCTACTGCCGCCCCGCGCGGTGCTTCTCGATCATGGACGAGGCCGACTCCTACGTGCGGAAGGGATCGCTCGACGAGGAGGAATTCGACAACCGCATGGGCGTCATCTGCGACCCGCAGACTTCCGGCGGCCTGCTGATCGCGATAGCCAAGGAGGACGCGAAGCGGCTCGAAAGCGAGTTCGAGCGCCGCGCGGGCAGGCTCCCTTGGCGCATCGGATGCGTGGCCGAAGGAGAGGCGGGCGCGATCCGCTTCGGCGATTCGCTCTAGACGCGGCGGTACGACCTCGACGCTAAGGCTGCTCCGTCCGCCTCTTCGCAGTACAGCGCGAAGAGGCCGGGTTGGATCCGCGCGGCTTCGATCGCCGCACGCGCCCAGCCGTCGTCCTCCGCTGCAAAGCGAAGCGCCATGCCGCAATCGGCCGTGATGCCGCGCGGGGTCGGGATGAGCGCATGAGGGGTCGCGGACAGAGCGTCATCGGCCGCCATGGCGGCGTGCGTCGATTCGAAGGCGACGATGTACGTTCCCATGGAGACCCTTCCTCGAGCGGCGCACCCTACAGGGTGATGACCTTGGCGGCTTCCTGCATGCGCGAGAGGATGTCGTACATGTTGGACACCTCGCCGACCTTCAGATCGTCGGCTATGCCGTAGAAGTTCAGGCAGGTGCCGCACACCAGCACCTCGGTTCCCCGCTTCTCAAGCGCGCGCACGTGCTCGACCGCCTGCTCCTCGCACTCGGCGCCGGCGATGAGCTTCACGCCGGAGTTCATGAAGAGCAGCGAAGCGGGGGCGTCGTCCGCTTCGGACAGGGTGTACAGGGCCATCTTCATGAGGTTGCGCCCAAGCTGCGGGTCACCGTCGCCCACGCATTCATGGTTGACGAACACGACGTAGCCGCACCCCGCAGGCCCGCAGGATGCGCCCGCCGAAGCCCCAAGGGCTTCCAGCGGAGCGGTTGCCGCACCCGCATCGGCCGCGCCACCGAACGAGACCAACCAGCCGCCTTCGATGGCGTCAACGGACACCCCCATCCCCTTCTTCGCGCCCAAGCGCGTGAGGTTCTTGACGGCGGTCTCGTTATCCACCTGCACCGCAAGCTCAGAGCAGCCCGCATCGAGCTCCTTCTTCGCCAGCATCAAGGGCTTGGGGCACTGCAGCCCGAACGCGTCGATTATCTTGGCTTCCATATCGTCGAATCCTTTCCCTTTCGCATCGTCGCAGCGTCACCGGCAGCGAGGCAATCCACCCGGCGTCGACTCATCGGCGCCGCACGATCGCCTCCAAAGCCTCCAATGCCGCAACGACGTCCTCTTGCGTGTTGAACCACGAGAAGCTGAACCGGATGGCGCCGCATGCCTCCGTCCCCAGCGCCCGGTGCATCAGCGGGGCGCAATGCGCTCCCGCGCGCACGCAGATGCCGAAGCGCTCGTCCAAAAGCGAAGCGGCTTCGCCCGAGTCGAGCCCGTCGATGCGCAGCGCCACGATCCCGCAACGGCCGTCCGCGCCCCCACCCAGCGACTCCACGCCGGGGATGGCATCGCAGCCGCGCCTGAACGACTCGGCGAGCAGCGCATCGTGGCGGCTGATCCTCTCCACCCCCTGCTCGAGGATGAACGAGACGCCCGCCGCGAGGCCGACGATCCCCTGCGCGTTGAGCGTCCCCGCCTCCAGGCGCTCGGGCATGAAGGACGGGTGCGCTTCGTCGAAGCTGCGCACGCCCGAGCCCCCCACCTTCAACGGCCGTACGTCAACCCCTTCCGCCACGCACAGGCCGCCCGTCCCCTGGGGGCCGAACAGCCCCTTGTGCCCGGTGAAGGCAAGCACGTCCACCTCGAGGGACGCGAAATCCAACGGCACGGTTCCCGCCGTCTGGGCGGCGTCCACCAGGATGAGCGCGCCGCGGTCGTGCGCGATGCGCGCGAGGCGGGCGACGTCGTACACGTCGCCGGTGAGGTTGGAGGCGTGCGTCACCGCCGCCAAGCGGGTGTTGGGGCGGAAGAGCGCCTCGAAGGCGTCGTAGTCGAGCGAGCCATCAGGGCGCACCGGGGCGATATCCACCTGCACCGCCCCTTCGTCCCGCAGGCGATAGAGGGGGCGCAGGACGGAGTTGTGGGATGCCGCCGTGGTCACCGCGTGGTCGCGGGGGCGTAAAAGCCCGAAGATGGCCGTATTGAGCGCTTCTGTCGCGTTGCTCGCGAAAGCCACCTGCGAAGGCCCAGGGACGCCCAGCAGGCGCGCGATGGCGCACCGCGCCTGATACACGGCGCGGTCGGCCGAGAGCGCCGCGCGATGGGAGCCGCGCCCCACCCCGCCGAACGTCACCATGGCATGCACGACCGCCTGCGCGACCTCCGGCGGCTTGACCAAGGTGGTCGCCGCATTGTCGAGGTAGATCATCCCAGCCCCTTCGCAAAAACATCCGTCGTTGCCTATACTAGCATGAGCAGGCAACGCGGACGAAAGGCTGACCGCATGGCATCATCGACCTTGAACGACACGCTCCGAACGCTCCCCCAGGTCGAGGAGCTGCTTCGCGACGGACGGTTGGCGCAACTCTCCGCGACCCATCCTCGCGCCCTGCTCGTCGATGCCGCGCGCGAGGCCATCGACGCCGCGCGCCAGGGTCTTTTGTCGGGAACCGCGTCGTCGGCCGACCTCGACGCCATAGCCGCCGACGCGGCAGCGCGCGCCCTTGCGGCAAGCGTTCCATCGCTCAGGCGCGTCATCAACGCGACCGGCGTGGTGATCCACACCAACTTGGGGCGCAGCCCCCTCGCGAAGAGGGCCGCCCAAGCTGCGGCATCAGTAGCCGAAGGCTACTCGACGCTCGAATACGACGTGGATGCGATGGCACGCGGCAGCAGGCACGCGCATTGCGAGAAGCTCCTCTGCTTGCTCACCGGTGCGGAAGCCGCGATGGCCGTCAACAACAACGCAGCCGCCGTTCTGCTGGTCCTCACCGAATTCGCCAAAGGACGCCAAGCCGTCGTGTCGCGCGGCGAGCTGGTCGAGATCGGCGGATCGTTCCGCATCCCCGACATCATGGAGCTCTCCGATGCGCAGATGGTGGAGGTGGGGACCACGAACAAGACCCGCGCCCGAGACTATCGCCGGGCGATCGGGCCGGACACCGCCATGCTGCTGAAAGTCCATCCCTCGAACTTCCGCATCGAGGGTTTCACGGAGTCGGCATCGGTGAAGGAGCTGCGCTCCATCGCCGACGAGGAGAACCGCAGGCGGGATGAGGCCGCACCCCTCGGCGACGCGGCGCCCAACGACGCCAAACCGGCGGAAAAGGTGCTCGTGTACGAGGACCAGGGTTCCGGATCGCTCGTGCGCCTCGACCCCTTCGCCAAAAGCGACGAGCCGACGGCGTCCGAGTCGCTGCGCAGCGGATGCGACCTCGTGTCCTTTTCCGGCGACAAGCTGCTGGGCGGCCCGCAGGCGGGCATCATCGTCGGCTCGAAGCCGCTGATCGACCGCCTGAAAGCGAACCCCCTCGCACGCGCCCTGCGGCTGGACAAGATGACGCTCGCGGCGCTGGAGGAGACGCTGCGCATCTATGTGGAGGGGGGCGCCGCCCTGCAAGGGATCCCCACCATCGCGATGCTTTCCGCCACGCGCAAGGAGCTCGCCCCCCGGGCGGAGCAACTGCGCGACGCGATCCGAGCGGCGGTGAATCCGGAGGACGTCTGTGTGGAGACGGTCGAGGAAACCTCGCGCGTCGGCGGCGGGGCGCTCCCCCTGTGCGAGCTGCCCACGCTCGCGGTGAAGGTCTCCTTCCTCGGGGGAAGGGCGCTCGATTGCGAACGCCACCTCGCATCGAGGCGCGCGACACCCATCATCTGCCGCCTGAAGGACGACGCGCTCCTCTTCGACCCGCGCACGCTCATCGGCGAAGGCGAGCTGGAAGAGATCGCGAATGCCGTGGCCGACTACTTCAAGGAGACCCCCCGATGAGAGCGGGCCGCGAGGAAGCCGCGCTCGTCCTAGGCACCGCCGGCCACATCGACCACGGGAAGTCGGCGCTCGTCGAAGCGCTCACCGGGACCGATCCCGACAGGCTTGAGGAGGAGAAGCGCCGCGGCATCACCATCGAGCTGGGGTTCGCGCAGCTTGCGCTTCCCGATGGCCGCACCTTGGGCGTGGTCGACGTCCCCGGCCACGAGCGCTTCGTGCGCCAGATGATAGCGGGCTCCACCGGCATCGACATCGCGCTATTGTGCATAGCCGCGGACGACGGCATCATGCCCCAGACCCTCGAGCACCTGCGCGTGATCGAGTTGCTGGGGATTCCCAAGATGCTCGTGGCGCTCACGAAGACGGATCTGGTCGACGGCGAATGGATCGAATTCGTCGAAGGCGAGGTGCGCGAGCGGCTGGCGGCGACCCCCTACCGCGACTCCCCCATCGTCCCCGTCTCCGCCAAAACCGGCGACGGGCTTGCCGAGCTGGTCGACGCGATCGCATCGCTTGCCGACGGCATGCGGGGCCGATCGGACAGCGGGCCGGCACGCATGCCCATCGATCGGTCCTTCACGATCAAGGGCGCCGGCACCGTGGTCACCGGCACCCTTTGGAGCGGCACCATCCGCCCCGATGACGAGCTGGAGCTCCTTCCGGCGGGCACGCGTTGCCGCGTCCGGGGCATCCAGCAGCATGGCAGGGACGTGAAGGCCGCCCATGCCGGCACCCGGACCGCTGTCAACATCGCCGATGCAAGCACTGATCAGGCGAAACCGGGCATGTTCCTGGCAACCCCGGGCGCGATAGAGGCGACGGACCGCTTCGATGCCTGGCTTTCCTACCTCGGAGCCGCGAAGGCGAAGCCGCTCGAATCGGGCGCGCGCCTGCGCATCGCCCACGGCACCGCGGAGGCGTTCGGCAGGGTGCTGCTCATGGACGGCAACCCCTCGCTCGAACCCGGCGAAAGCGCCTTCGCGCAGATCCGCCTCGAAGAGCCGCTGCCCCTGTCGCGGGACGACCGCTTCATCGTCCGGAGCATGTCGCCCGTCGAGGTGGTGGGCGGAGGACGGGCGCTCGTCTGTCGCCCGCGCAGGAGGTCGAACCTCTCCCAAGCCGAGCGCGGCCTGCTCGCCGCGTTGCGGGACGGCGATCGCCCGACGGCCCTCCGCTGCGCCATCCAGATGGAGAATGCGCCCTTCACCTGCGAATCCCTCTGCCGCAAGCACGGGTTCGAAGCGGCCGGATGCAGGGACGCCCTCGAGGGGATGGCGGAATCAAAAGCCCTCGTCCGGCTCGAAGCGAGCGGCGACGCCGTCTACGCCGAGCCGCGGGTCCTCGGCTCCCTCGCCTCCGCCGTCGACAACGCCCTGCTCTCATTCCATGCCCGCAACCCGCAGCGCACCGGCGTCGGGAAATCCCAGCTGCTCGACCTCCTTGGGGGCAAAGCCCGCCCCGAGATGTTCGACGCGCTGCTGGGCCATCTGCGAGCCCGCGGCGCCATCCTGTGGGAGAACGGCGAGGCGAGCCATCCGAAGGCGGGAGCCGGGGCGAAGCGCCGCGAGGCGGAGGCGGCGGATGCCCTCCGAGCAGCCCTCTCCCGCAGCGGCCTGACCCCGCCGACGGTCGACGAGCTCGCAGCATCGTGCAGCGTCCCCGTGGAAGTAGCGCACCGGGCGCTGGGTTCGCTCGCCAAGCAAGGCGAGGCGGTCGGCATCGCGGGATTCTATTTCAGCGCAGAGGCGGTAGATGAGGCCAGGAAGTCGATCGTCTCCTATCTGGAGGGGCACGGAAGCGCGACTGCGGCCGAGCTGAAGGACGCGCTGGGCGTCTCCAGGAAGCATGCCATCCCCCTGCTCGAGCATCTTGACGCGCAGGGCGTCACGCGGCGGCGAGGCGATCGGCGGGAATTGGCGCGCTAAGCTGCGACGGCGCTGCTTCACGGAAAGCAGGGGAAGCGGCCTTCGGGTGGCTGCGGCGGGCTCGGATCGAATCGATCGCGCCGTTGGAGAATGGCGGAGATGCATGCGAATCGAACGCACCCGAGACGTTCTGCGCGCCTCGCAACGGCTTTGAAGGCCGCGGGGGCCACCAGGCCCCATCCATCTCCCTTTCGATCGGACCGGTAGATGATACCCCAAAACGCCCCTTTTCGCGAAACGCGCCCGCCGCGGAGGAAACGCTAGCAATTGCCAAGGAGGACGACGTCGAGATGCCTGCGCGCGACGTCGGCCAGCGAACGGAGCGTCTCGATGGGGGTCGGGGGGACGTCGGCCATCCTATGCTGCGGGAAGAACCTGGTGAGATGGTAGACGATCGAGGGGTCCAGCGATGCGAGCCACCGCGAGGCCGCCTCGACCTCGGCCGGATCGTCGTTCATGCCGGGGATGACCAGCGTCGTCACCTCCAAATGGCAGGAAGGGGCGGCTGCGAGGATCTCGATCGTGCGCTTGACCGCGGCAAGGTTCCCTCCGACGAACCGGTAGAACCCGTCGGTGAACCCCTTGAGGTCGATGTTCGCCGCATCGATGAGGGGCGCCAGATCCCGCAGCGGGCGCTCGCTCGCCATGCCGTTGCTCACCAGGACGTTCAGCAGCCCCGCGCGATGCGCGAGCTCGCAGCAATCGAGCACGAACTCGTAACCGACCAGAGGCTCGTTGTAGGTGTAGGCGACGCCGATGCACCCCGCATCCCCGAGGCGCTGCGCCTCCGCGACGATCTCCTGAGGATCGAAGGCCCGCCATCCGACGTCGTCCTCGCCCGCTTGCGCGATCGACGCGTTCTGGCAGAACGGACATGACAGGTTGCATCCGAAGCTGCCGAGCGACAGCACGCGCGAACCGGGATGGAAGCGTGCAAGGGGCTTCTTCTCGATGGGATCCAGCGCCAGCGACGTGACCTTGCCGTAGTTCAGGCAGACAACCTCCCCGCCCCGCGCAACGCGCGCGCGGCAGGCCCCGACTTGACCCTCGAGCAAGCCGCAGGCGCGCGGGCATATGCGGCAGACCGCTTTCGGCGGCGAATCAGCCAACGTTAGGCTCCCCTCCCCTCTCGTGGCGAACGACCTCGAATCGCTGGATGGCCACGTCTTCGTCGTAGGGATCGATCCCGGCCTTCCGCTTCGCTATGGCAAGCTGCATCCCCACGGAATCGACCCCTTCCAGATTCGGAAGCAGCAGCCCGCGCCTGAACCCCTTCGAGACTACGACGCCGTATCGCCGCACGTCGAGCTCGTCGGGCGATTCCACCGGGGTCGGCGGATCCAGCACATCGACCGAATACGATAGATGATCGAGCTCGCCGGGCGCCACCGGCGGGAAACGCGGATCCTCCGTCGCGGCTAGGATGCCGTTGCGGATGATCTCCGCAGCTAGGCTGTCCTGGACAGGGGCGATCGTCCCGATGCAACCGCGCAGCTCACCGTGCAGATGCAGCGACACGAAAGCGCCCGCGCGACGGCCCAGCATCTCGTCGGGAGCCCAATCGGGCGCCTCGATGATCCGACCCTCCGACACGAAGGACTCGACCGCCGTGCGCGCCAAGGCAACATACGGGTCGGCGCCCGGACGCGCGCCCGGATCCCTATCGACCGGCTTGGAGCCATCCATCATGCCGCATCGCCTGCCTTCTCGAACGCAGCCACTGCATACCCGACGCCGAAGGTCCCCTCGTGGCTGAGCAGGGTCGATCCGAAAGCAGCGCCTTCCAAGGCGCCTGCCATGATCTGGAATGACCTCAGCCCGCATTCGGCGGCGGCGTCGCAGAATCCCTCGTCGAAGTCGAACAGGCCGGAAAGGTCGCCGCTTCGGAAGATATCGCAGATCCGCTCGTCGAAGAGAGGGCCTTCGGGCGCAAAGCCGTAAGGCCCGTCGGCTTTGAGCTTATGGGACAGATCCCCGCTCGCCACGAACACGCATCTTCTGCCGAGGGAATCGGCCGACGAGGCGATCGCCCGGCCCAACCTGCGATGGGACTCGAAGCCAAGCGCAGACAGGCCCAAGCGGACGATCCTGAAGGTCGGAAGCTCCTTCACGATGAAATGCAAGGGCACGAAGGTGCCATGGTCCAGCCGCCCCGCATATCCCGCGTCGGAGACGACGGGCACGCCGTACGAGCGCGCCCGCTGGACGATGTCGAGCGTAAGCTCCCGATCAAGCCCCACCTCGATGCGCGCTTCGGGGGCGCGGAAGCGGGACATGTCCCCGATGGCGATATCGGCCGTGTCGATGAAGAAGCAATCGCGGTAGATCGGCGCATGGGGAGACGTCACGATCACGGTATCGGCGCCATGGGCGGCGATCCTGCGCGCGACCTCCTCGTAGGCGTCGACGGTCGCTTGGATCGCACGTTCCTCGCCGCGGCCGACGGCGGGCACGATCAAGGGCGGATGCGGGACGGCGTAGGCGGCGACGATGCCCATACGCTCCCCCTTTCGCGAAATGGAACCGTTGACGCCATTGTAGCATCCGGGGACGAACGCATCGAATGCTGAAGGCGAACGCCGTGCCCCCTCGCGCGACCTACAGCGCGGCGATGCGCTCCTGGGCAAGCTTCACCGCAGGGAGCTTGTTGCCGTTGCGGATGACGAAATCCAAGCACTCCCGCTCCAGATCGCGCTCACCGCGCGCCTTGCGGACGCTCGCCTCCAGCAGGGCGTCGGACACGCGCATGCGCATGGGGGCGCTGCCGCTGGTCCTCACGGAGGAGAAGCGCTGCGCCAGCGTCTCGTGGTCGCCGTCGCGCACGGCCTCGAGCATGCTCTTCTCCCACTGGAGGAACGACACCTGGCCCGGTTCGGCCTGCCCGGACTCCTGGGCTGCCGTCAGCGCCTCTTGGATCAAATCGAGCGTCTGCTGCGCGCCGAACAGGCGCGAGATCAACGGTTCCATGTTCACGAGCAGCGAAACCTTCTGGGCGGGATCCTCCGCGCGCCGCGCGCTGGAAAGCATCGTCTGGCCGATCCTGACCGCTTCGTCGCGCTGCCCGATATCGTCGAGGGCCAAAGCGTAGAACGAGAGGAACCACGAGCCGTTCTCCTCGTACGGCGGGCGGATGCGCTCGGCGATGGCCCTGCCCTGCTCGACGAACGCCTGGGGATCGCAGGAGTCGTTGTACAGCGACAGGACGCGCTCCGCATAGGAATCCGCCATCCGGGTGGCTATCCGCTTGGCCGAGAGCAGGCACACCGCCAAAAGCGCGACCGAGGCGATGACGCCCGGGATGGTGGTGGGAAGGTAGTAGCCGGTGATCCAGGAGAGCACGGTGATGAAGCCGATGGGCACCACGATCCCCAGCACATAGGCTATGAACGCATAACTCTTGACGTACGGAAGCATCGCGCGCCCTTCCTCTTCCCTTTCGAAAACGTTCCGCCCATTGTATCAGTTGGCGCGCGGGAGAAGCGTCACACCGGCGCGAAGAACGAGACGACGAGGCCGGTCGCCACGACCCCGACGATCATGACGGCCAACGCGAAGCCGATCTGCTTCTGAAGCGGCACGCGGCAAAGCGGCTTCACAACCCTCTCCAACGGCCTCCTGTCGCAGAGGATGAACGCAGCAGGAAGGAACAGCGTGGCGAACAGACACAGGTACAGCGCGACGCGGATCGCGAGGGGCGTGCCGGGCGCGAAGCTATCGCTTTGCGGATCGATCGCGGAATCCACGCATGCGGCGAGCAGGAACATCAGGACGCACAGCAGCAGCACATCCCACGCCGCCCCCAAAGGTTTCGGGACGGAGCGGAGGAGGCGCGACAGGCGCCCGCCAGCGGAATCCCGCCCCACGTCCGTCGCAAGATGGCCGTCGGTTTCCAAGCCGGGCAACGCCGGCATACGGCCCTCCTTCCCCGCCGCAGCCTCACCGGAGCCGCGGACCTTGCGGATCGCGGAGAGGAACGCTCCCTTGAACGCGGCTGCGTCGTCGAACCGATCGGCGGGATCGAACGAAGCCGCCTTCTCGATCACCAAGCGCACCGGTTCGGGAATCGCAGGATCGCGCCACCCCGTCCGCCGCGCGTTGGCATCGGGCGTTTTCTCGGTGAGGCAGTAATACAGCAGCAGGCCCAAGGCGTATACATCCGAACGAACGTCGGTCTGCCCGAAGCCGAACTGCTCGGGTGGCGCGTAGGCGCGCGTGCCGAAACGATGGGTGTCGGCTTCGGCCGCATCATCATAAGTCCGCGCGATTCCGAAATCGATGAGCGTGAGGCTGCCTTGGGACAGCACGACGTTCGAAGGCTTGAGGTCGCGGTGGATGATGGGCGGATCGAACGCCTGATGGAGCTCCGTGAGCGCATCGCAGATCTGCGGCACGACATCCTCCGCAAGCTCGAAGGAAGGATCGCAGCGATAGACGACGTCCGCCAGCGTCTCGCCTGGGACGAATTCCGAAACGGCCACGAAGCAGCCGCCCGCTGTGTAGCACTCGACGATGCGCGGCAGGTGCAGGAACCGCTGCCCTACGTTCTGCGCTTCCCAGATGCGCTGGTAAGCGCCGCCCATGCCCGATTCACAGCGGAAAGCCTTGCGCACGAACGGCCCCAGTTGCGAGCCGTCCGCGCCGACAAGCCATACGATCTCGGTCCTGCAGGCGGGGCCCTCCTTCAGGACCTGCTCCACCCGATAGCGGGAATCCCGCTCCAACGCGTCCAAATATGCCTTCAACTCGTCATCCATGCGAAGAATGGTAGCAGAAGGCGCAGGAGCTTGAAGCGGGCAACCCTCCTCGACGGATCAGGCGTCCTTTTTCGGAAGGCGCGCGAAGCCGACGAACGACAGGACGGTCTGAACGATAGTGAAGAAGAAATATAGCGGGAACAAGACCATCGACACGGCATAAAGGATGGCGCCGACAAGCGCGAAAGGCCGAGAGCGCAGCGCCCAGCCAAGGATGTTGAACACGACGGCTACGATAACGCAGACCGCATGCGGCGCGACAAGGGCGCCTGCAAGCGCAGCTCCAGCCGCTTCCGCGCCATCGCTCGCACCGCCCACCGCACCGGTGAAATACGCAACGAGGTAGATGGCGTACGCAACGCCGAGAATGGCGGAAATGAGCAGCACGATGCTGCGTTTTTCATTTTGCTCAGGCATGTAGGCATCCCCTTTCAACGGGAACAAAATAGCAATATGGTTTATCTGAGGTGGAAGGCGCCTTGCCGACGCTAGCAGATCGTCTGCTCGCCGAAGCGGAAAAGCTCCTCGTTCGCCTTGGCAAGGGGATAGCCCTTGTCGATGCAGAATATGATGATCGCATCGCGTCTAGATTTGCAGTAGAGGGGACTGACGCCCGCGATCTTCATGAGGCGGTCCGTCTCACGCAAGGTGAGACCCATGCCGATGGCGAGCTGCAGCACCTTGTCGCGCGATGGGTTGATCCGTTGCCCGGCGAACAGCTGGTATCCGTATGTCTCGTTGATTCCCGCAGCGTGGATCGCGTCTATGCGCTCGATACCGTGCTCGTCCAGCATCTCGCCGAGATAGCCTGCCAAGCTTCGCTCCCTCAGCGGATGGGATCGGAGGAACGCCAGCGGATCGGGGGACTCGAGCAGCTGGTCAAGCAGCTCTTCGGTCAAAGGCTCGTCCACTCGCCGTTTCCTCCGTCCCCTCTTTCTCGACTTTGGCATTGTAGCAAACCGGAATAGCGTTCGCGGAACGCTCCGAGCGCCCTTTACGCCACGGAGAACGTCGCTTCCGCCAGAACGACATCATCGAAACTGAAAGTCTCCTCGCACTGCACGGTCACTTCAGACTGATCTTCCAGCTCGTAGGCCAAATAGACCGTCTGGGTGGTACCCGGCTGAATCTCCTTGGTGTAGGCGTTGAGATCGTAGGTCTCGTTATCGTAGGGCAGCGTGGTGAAGGACAGTTCGATGCCGTTTTGGAACACCTTGTCGTCGATGACAACGCCAAACATCTGGGCGTCTTCGGAGTTGTTCGTCCACGTGTAGGTCAATACGATAGCGGGGTTCCCCTCATAGTTCGAGACCACATCGCAGGCGTCGATGGACACCGCGTAATCGCTTTCGGGCTGCTGCTGCGTCGCTTCTTTCGCGTCGCCATCTTGAGAAGCCGCTCCCTCATCGGACGAGCAGCCGAACAGCAGGAAGCTCGCAGCCAACATCGAGCAGGCGACCGCACCCGCCAAGATCCGCTTGATCATCGATTCCCCTTTCCTCGATTGCATGACAATCAAAGACTAGTCAAACGGCTAGGGGAAAACATTAGCTGCGAGCTAAGTTTCGACAAGCAGGCAGGAGCAGGGGCATCACTCCACGCGAGAACGCAGTTTAGCGATCGCCCAGTTCGCCGCTTCTGCCACAGGAGTGCCCGTATACTCCGAGGAAGCGCGCTCAAGCGCAGAAAGATAGCCCTCATCTCCGGAGTTGCCCATCGCCACCGCGGCATTGCGGCGGAACACCTCGAGATCGCGAATATAGTTGTACATGAGGGGGCGCACGACCCGGTCGTAATACCCGTCATCGAGGAAGAGAATCCGCTCCAGATCGAACAGCTCCGCCATGCGATCGACGAACGGGTCGCGCACGGTCGCCTTCTCCATCACGGCACGGTTGCGCGGGCACGCCTCCTGGCACGCATCGCAGCCGTGGATGCGTTCGCCCACCGAATCTGCCATCGCCAAATCCGGCGCCCCGGCGATGTTGATCTTCAGGATGCAGCGCCCCGGCTTCAAATGGCCGGGCGCCTCCAGAGCATGCGTGGGGCACGCGTCCCTGCACAGCGTGCATCCCTCGGGGCAGATGTCGCCGGGGGAAGGCGGGTCGTACTCCAACTCGGCATCAACGATGAACGTGTAGAGGATGATGAACGAGCCATCCTCTTCCGTGAAGGCGAAGTTGTTGTTGCCATACGTGACGACACCCGCGCGCACGCCCGCCTCGCGCGCGGGAATGCGATCGTGCTGCCCGTACACCTTCATCCCAAGCGATTCGAGAAACCCCCTGAACGCCGATACGCGCAAAGCGTGGATGGATTCCGGTAAGGGCGAGTAGCTGCGCGAAAGGTACGCCCTCCCGATATGCTTGGCGAGCCGCTCGGGGTAGGCGAAGCGTCCGAAGCCATAGGCGGTCACGATGATCGACTTGCCCTCGGGAAAAAGATCGCGCGGATGAGCGCCGGGGAATGCGAGGGAGGGGTTCTGCCGGTACCACGCGTAATCGTCGCCGCGCGAGACCACGTCCCGCTCGTAATCGGAAAAGTCGTCGCAGGTCGTGATGCCCACGCGGGAGAACCCCAGCTCCAGGGCTTTCTCCTTCACGCTGTCCGTGAGCTCGCGAATCCCGATGCCGCATCCGCCCATGGCAGCCTCCTTCGGCTCGATCGGCGGCAACGCCGGAAGACATGCATCTGCATGCCCATTGTAACGCGCGAAAGGCCGATCGGGCACCAGCAGGTGCCGCGGGCGGATTCGGCGGGAATAGCCCCTAGTCGTGGATGCCGTCGTTTTGGCGGATGAGCTTGCGCTTGATCTTGCCGCCGATGGTCTTGGGCAGCTCGTCCACGTACTCGATGATGCGCGGGTACTTGTAGGGAGCCGTGGTCTTCTTCACATGGTCCTGCAGCTCGCGGGTGAGCGCGTCGGTGCCCTCGTAGCCCTTCGCGAGCACAATGGTGGCCTTCACCACTTTGCCGCGGATGGGATCCGGCGCCGCCGTGACGGCGCACTCCACCACGGCCGGGTGCTCCACCAGCGCGCTTTCCACCTCGAAGGGGCCGATGCGGTAGCCGGAACACTTGATAACGTCGTCGTTGCGGCCCACGAAGTAGCAGTAGCCGTCGGAGTCGCGCCAGGCCATGTCGTGGAGGTTGTAATACTCCCCTCCCACGGCCTCCTCCGTGCGCTCCGGGTTGCCGTAGTAGCCCACGAACAGTCCCGGAGGATAGGCCTCTTTCAGGCCCGTCACGCAGATGGCGCCCTCCTCGCCGTCATCGACCTCGCGGCCGTCGTCGTCGAGCAGCTTCACGTTGAGCAGGGGCGACGGCTTGCCCATGGAACCGGGCCTCGGCTCGATCCACGGGAAGGTGGCCAGAAGCACCGGGCCCTCGGTCTGGCCGAAGCCCTCGCGGATCTTCTTGCCGGTGAGGCGCTCCCACTGGATGGTCACCTCCGCGTTCAGCGGCTCACCCGCCGTGGCGAAGTTCTCCACGCTGGACAAGTCGTAGGCGGCCACGTCCTCCTGCAGCATAAAGCGGTACATGGTGGGCGGCGCGCAGAAGGTGGTGAGCTTGTAGTCCTGAATCTTCTGCAGAAGCTTGGTGGGCACGAACTTGTCCATGTCGTAGGCGAAGATGGTTGCACCGGCGATCCACTGGCCGTAGATCTTGCCCCAGCCGAACTTGGCCCAGCCGGAGTCGGTCACCGACATGTGCAGCTTGTTCTCCTGCACCTGCTGCCAGTACTTCGCCGTGATGATGTGGCCGAGAGGATGGGCGAAGTTGTGCTCCACGGCCTTGGGGTTGCCCGTCGTGCCACTCGTGAAGTACATCAGCATGATGTCCTTGGAGGTGACGCCCACATCTCCCGTGGGGCGCTCGAAGGTGTCGGGGTAGCCTACGATGAGCTCGTCGAAATCGACCCAGCCCTCGCGGGAGCCGTCCACGATGAACTTCTCGCGCACCGTGGGGCAATCGGACATGGCCTCTTCCACCTGCGTGCAGACGTACTCGTCGTTCACCGCCACGATGGCCTTCACGTCGGCGCTGTTGGCGCGGTAGACCACGTCCTTTCGCGTGAGCTGCAGCGACGCGGGGATGATGGTGGCGCCCAGCTTGCAGAGGGCCACGGCGCACACCCAGTACTCCCAGCGGCGGCGTAGGATGCACATGACCACGTCGCCCTTGCCGATGCCGAGCTCTTTGAAGGCGTTGGCCGCCTGGTTCGAGAGGTGCTTGATGTCGGTGAACGTGAAAGCGCGCTCCTCGCCGGCGTCGTTGGTCCACAGAAGCGCCCGCTTGTCGGGCTCCACGGCAGCCCACTCGTCGACGACGTCGAAACCGAAGTTGAAGGCCTCGGGAACCTCGATGGTGAAGTTCTCGGCGAAGTCCTCGTAGGAATCGAACTCAATTCTCGGGCAGTACTTCTTCAGAACATGATCCATAGTGGTGCTTCTCTCTGCTCTCCTATTTCGCTTTGTGCGCGATTCCGCTTTGTCCGCGAAGCGCCTCGCGGTATTCCAGTTCGCTCAAACAGTCCTCGCTTTGTGGAAATGCCCACTGGGCATTTCCAGTCGCTGCGGAACTCGCTCGGTCAGAACACCCCGTATCTTCGCTAAGCTCAACCATGGTTGAGGGTGCGCAGTTCGTTCGCTGCGGAACTCGCTTGGTGAGCGGCGCCCCGCATCCCGCTAAGCTCAGCCGCAGTTGAAATGTGCTGGCATCTTTAGTCGCCGAGGTTCTTGTTGTAGAGGGTTACCTCGCCGCCGACGTTGGCATACAGGCTCACCTTGTTGTCGTCGTTCAGGGCAGCCCACAGAGCATCGGGGGTCGGCAGCGTGACGGGGATGGGCTCGCCGACGAAGGTGGGCAGCGGATTGCCGTCGCCCTGGTAGGTACTGATGAAGTAGCCACAGCCCTCGTCAACACCTTCGTAGGCGAAGAACTCGCGGGTGCAGCGGTCGCCATCGGCGTGCTTCAAGATGGACATCTCGAAGGAGCCGTCGGGGTTTACGATAGCCGAGATGCGCGGCGTGAAGTTCGGCGCGTCGGGCTCGTACTCGCGCTGCATGCAGCCAGCGCGGAAATCACCCGCCTCCACGATGGTGTCGGTTTGATCGCCGTTGGTGACCACGAGCGCGTCGCCCATCGTGCGCACCGGGCGATAGATGATGAGGCTCGGGTCTTCCAGAAGCGCGGGATCGTGGGCCTCGGTGCGGATGCCGTCGGGTTCGATGGCGAAGATGCGGTTGCGGCTGTTGACCGAGCGACCCATGATGAAGTAGTACACCGTATCCTTGCCCACCACGATGCCTCGGCCCGGGTAGGGGTTGTTCTTCAGCAGTTCGACGAGATCTTGCACAGGCGTTCCCTTTCTCTTGGGGCTCTCTCCGACGCCGCTGCAGCCCGCACGCTTTTCGCATTGGCCCTCAGCCACGTCGACGGTTTTTCGCATCCCGCCCAATGAAAAAGGGCAAGCCCCTCCTGCGAGAAGGCTTGCCCAGACGGTCGGCGGGATAAGCGCGCTGCTCCCCCGTGGTTTCCCACGCGTACCCGTCAGTCACAGCGCGTTCGCTTCAGGGAGCAGGGTA